>JBDRSZ010000056.1:0-8685 GCA_043824415.1 bacterium
GGACGATTTCTATTTCCTGAAGGACGGGAAGCACTTCATCATGGCGTCGGAGCGCGATGGGTACGAGCATCTTTACCGTTTCTCCATGGAGGGCACGCTCGTCAATCAAATCACGAAGGGGGAATGGGCGATTCGGAGTTCCGGCGGCGGTGCGTTCTGGATTCGAAGAGCGGTGACGGGCATGGACGAAAAGAAGGGATGGATCTGTTTTACCGCGCTTGAAAAGTCGCCCCTGGAGAAGCATCTCTACCGCATTCGGGTGGACGGGAGCGGGATGAAGCGGCTGACGCAGGGAGACGGGACGCATTCGATCACAATGAGCCCGGACTGCCGGTATTATTTCGACCGTTATTCGAATATCAGCACACCGCCGTCCCTTGTCCTGTCGGAATCGAACGGGTCGAAGAAGCGCACGCTCGCGGAATCGGATCCCGCCGGATTCGAAAAGTATGATGTCCGGTACGCGGAGCTGGTCTCCATTCCTGCGAGAGACGGGTTTCCGCTTCCCGCTTCCGTCACCAAGCCGAAGGATTTCGATCCGCAGAAAAAATATCCAGTCGTCATTTCTGTCTACGGCGGACCTTCCGCGCCGCAGGTTGCGAATGCTTTTCAGTTCGGCGCGATATGGGAAAACGTCCTGTTGAACGAAGGGTATATCAGCATGAAGATCGACAACCGGGCTGCGACGGGCATCAGCAAGAAGCTCGAGAATCTTCTTCTTCATAATAGTCCCGGCGAAGTGGAACTGAACGATCTCGTCGATGCTGTGCGATGGATGAAACGGCAGTCCGGCGTCGATCCCGACCGTTTCGGCATCACCGGATGGAGCGGGGGCGGGACGAACACCATCCTTGCGATGACGCGCTCGGAGGAATTCAAAGCCGGGATCGCAGGGGCGGGCGTGACGGATTTCCGGTTCTACGACTCGAAATGGGGTGAAGCGATGATGAACACGGAGACGGAGAACCTGGAGGGGTACGAGCAATGCTCGCTCATGCAGTACGCGAAGGACCTGCACGGGAAACTGATGATCGTGCACGGCACGCACGACGACAACGTGCACATCCAGAACACCTGGCGCTTCGTGGATGAGCTCATCAAGGCCGACAAGCTGTTCGAGCTGATGGTCTACCCCAATCGGAAACACGGCGTGGGCGACCGGGCGGGACGGACTCACCTCAACCGTGTGACCTTAGACTTCTGGAAGCGCAATTTGTGAGGATGGCTTTTTGAGTCGTCTGTTATAGAAATAATATCATTTTTACATTTTTGAAATAGATGTTACATATTGGACACAGACAATTTACTGCTTGACTTTTTAAGAAAATATATTCATAATTGTTAAGTTATTGAAATGAAGATGTTGAAATTTTTTAACGATCCCGTTTATTCAATGAGTAAAAATTGGGGAGGTTGAATAGATTGTTTCTGGGGTAGAGGAAAGGATTCACTCTTGGACAGAAGTTGGGCGATGATGCTATTGAAATGACCCGTTGTAGTGATTGGCAAACGACCGATGTTATGTATTATGCCTACCTCAGAATATTCTATCTTGAGTTCAGGTTTTAAAATCTAACCTAAAATGAAATTCCTGTAAAGCTGATATTCGGTAAGATGGAATAAAATATATTCTATCGATATCAAAATATTTTAAGGTGACAAAGTCGTCCCGAGAGAGAATGAACCTCGAGAACGATGAGTAAATCTTTCGAGGCCGGTTAAAAGATCAAAGTTTTGAAATGAGCTGTCATTTTCTATGATTAAGTCAACCGACCTCTAAAAGGGGATTCTTATGAATATGGGGCGGATATTATGATTCGGGCTCGTAAAGCAGTATTCTTCTCCTTATCTATTTTAATGTCTATTATTCTGTTATGGATATTCATCGGTCGATGTCGATTACAATTGCCGTCTACCACGACCTTGGATACTGTAATGGTCATTCCGTTATTGGACAAGACATTCAAAGTCGAAGATTTGGTTGAGGAGACAGACAATCTAACGATAGATGAGGAAAATCAGCAGATTCTATTCACCATCCAAGAAGAGGTCGAGACGGCTCCGATTGGTGATCGGCTGAGTGTTGGGGGATTCGGTGTGGAAACATCCGTCTGGTTTGGGAATATACGAAAAGATTCTTTGAGATTACCTTTGGAAAGAATCGTCTTGAATAACGCAATGATTAAGAGTGGCCAGTTGAGGTTTGAAATCCAAAATCTGAGAGATGTTATTATTTACCTCAAATTTGAATTGCCTGATTTTCAAAATCCGAATACAGGTCTTATTTTCGCGGATAGTATCGCTGTGCCGCCCAATACAGCCTCCTATTCTGTGTCTTACCCGTTTGCTGGATACACCTTTTCACCCCCTCGTTGGTACGGGGAGAATTATTTCCGTTATAGTGCCAGCTTTGAAGGGGGCTTTGAAGGGGATCGTGTCCAATTGAGCTTGGACATAGAAAATTTAGTGTTTTCATCCATTTCAGGTTGGCTGGACGGTTTTGAAATTCATTTTGTGAGTACAGATGTGGGCATCGATTGGCCTGATGAGCTGGAAGGATTCAAATTAGGATCGGCTGAATTGGAGTTGAATTTGCATTTTGGGAATGCGATTCCGATAGATTTCGATCTTGCGATCGAAGCATTGGAGACAACGAATAATGAATACACAACTCCGATTCGAATCGATACTTTAATCATACCGGAACCCGGGGATGAAACATATACGATTATACTATCGGATGTGGCTGATTTTCTTAACAGTCAACCCCGTCGGATCCGGATCAGCGGTTCTTTGAAATTGGGTATGGGAAGGGATGTTGTAACGATTGACGATAATACGATTGTCAGGGGTACCATTCGTTTTCGTGCTCCCTTAACCTTAATGATACCCTCGGACACGATTGAGACAGATATCGAACTCGTAGAGATTGGTGATGATATCGTTGATCTTATTCTTGATCACATCCAAGAAGTGAATATCGCTGCTGATATAGACAATCACCTTCCAGTCAGTGGTGAGGTATCCCTCTATATATCTGAAGACAGGATGGATAAAACCATTTACGATGATCCCGATTCCGTCCTCGTCATAGGTCCCATCATTTTATCGAGAGGGACACTTGCCGGCGATCCTGGGGTGGTTGTACAACCGGGAAACAGTCATTGGGAACAGACATTGACGAAGGAAGAAGACTTGGTCCTATTCGAGGAAAAAAAACTCCACATGGGATTGCGGTTCATCTTCCGTGGAACTGAGGGTGACTTTGCCAAGATCAGGCCGACAGACTACATTCACGTCAAAGCCCAAGCATCAGTCATTGTTCGAACAGAGATTTCTTTGGAGAATCAAGAATAACTTTTTCAGGACATGAAGTCCAGAATGTCTTCTAAAATTCCAATCGTCGTTACTTTTTTTTTCATCTTCCTTTTTCCCACAGCTATTATAGGCCAGCTTACAGCCAGAGGGTTGGGTATGGGGGGTGCTTATACGGCTTTAGCCAGAGGAGTACACGCTCCCCTCTGGAACCCGGCTAACTTAGGACTGCCCGACAATCCTTCATTTTCGTTTACTGGCATTTCTTTAGCGGCAGGATTTTCGAATAACAGTATCACCAAAGAAATGTATGACCGTTATAACGGGACTCACTTAACAACCTACGATGCTGAAGATATTTTAAAACACATTCCGGAGGACGGGTTTGGACTCGACATGGAAGCCACTCTAAGCACCCTTTGCTTTTCTGTAGATCGATTCGCTCTGACTATGAGTGTGATGGGTGGTCATTATCTTCAATTAGACAAGGACTGCTTCGATATTTTACTCGTTGGGACCAAAATAGGCAAGACCTACAGCTTGAAAAAAGCAGCCAATGAGTGGTTTGCTGTTGGCTTACTTGGCCTATCATGGGGACATCCAGTGAAGCTATTTTTTACTGATCATTTTGCCATTGGAGGGACTATCAACATACTCTATGGTGGTGTGTACGGTTGTGTTAATAAGGCTGAGTTTTCCTTAATTTCGAAAACGAGCGGTTTTGATGTAGATGGAAATCTGAAATATACCAACGCCTTAGGTAATCTAGGTTGGGGTGCTGATGTAGGAATAGCTGCACAATTTGGAAAGAGAAATCGCCGTATTGGAAATGGATGGATTAATGTTGGACAGATTTGGACAGTGAGCCTTGGATTAGCGAACGTGTTAGGAGGAATCTCCTGGTCAAAGAAGATAGAAAGTAATCTGATGTTTATCAGTGGAGATTCTTTAAACATTATTCGTGTTCTGGACACGTCTGATTTGAATTCCGTCATCAGCGATTCATCTTGGATGATTGAGGGACAAAGATTTTCAACAAAATTACCTACAATGCTCCGATTGGGTTGTACTTATGAACAAGGATCTCTTATCATGACTGTTGATTACTGCCAGGGATTTCGGAATGGGGCATTATCCAGTACAAGACCCCAATTTGCGCTGGGTGCGGAATGGAGATGGCTCAAGTGGCTTCCTCTTCGTATGGGAGTCATTTTGGGAGGAAGACCCGGATTTGGGACCTCCTTTGGTTTTGGTATTCGACCCGGTAGTTTTGTTTTGGATTTTGGTGTGTTGAATTATGGTTATGTATCAGTACAGAGTAGCAAAGGTTTCGTCCTTGCTTTAGAGCTCGGCATGCAGTTGAACAAAAGAACAAGAAATAATGGCTCAGATGGGTCGTAAATAAATAGGTGCAGAATTGAAAGAGGAATCCATCCTTCAAGAGCACTTCGAGATAATGAAAATTCCGACGACTTCATTCTGCATTGATTCGTTCTATTGTTAGGATTGCTCATCGAACAAGAAAAGCCAACCGATCTTATCAGTTTTCAATTCATCATCAATCCCCAAGTTACATAATATATGCATAGCAATGCCCTCAAGACAAGATCGGGTTGATATACTTGCCCTGCATTTTTTTAAAGCTCATTTTTATGATGGTCTAAATCAGCTTCGCTTAGAGCGATGTTCGATGATTACAGCTTTGGTTAAAGATGGTTAATTTTTTCTTGATTTGTTCCGTTGAATCTGCTATAATGTTAGGTCACTGAAAGATGACCATAATCTTATTTGCATCCATCGTACATTTTTTAAGTGGTGTCATGATATGAATAAAGATGCTCTTCTCAGGAATTCGAGATAACGATTTTTTAATAACGAAGAGGTTCTTTGTTCGAGTCAGAAGTCGGGTTGACGTGATTCAGAACGCTAGGCGTGAGTATACGAGGAAAGGACGGAATATGATGATCAGAAGTATGACGCGCAGGAGGTTTTGCTCAAGCCTTGCCGGGATGGGAATGGGTCTTCCCCTCGTGAATGGAAAAGGGAGGATAAATGTATCGAAGAAAAATAAAGACAACCGACCGCTCATCGTGACGAGTAAGACAAATCCATACGTCAAGGAGAAAATCACAAAGACGGCCTGGGAGGTTTTACAGAAGGGTGGAAGTCCGCTGGATGCGGCTGAAAAGGCGACAAACGTTTCTGAGCTCGATCCGAGAGATCCGACAGTCGGCTACGGAGGAGACCCGAATGAGGAAGGCTTCCTGCAGCTCGATGCTTCGGTCATGAGTGGACCGGATGACAACAATGCCGGCGCGGTCGCAGCTTTGGAAAACATTAAAACTCCGTGCTCCGTGGCCCGATTGGTGATGGAGCGTACGGATCATCTTTTCCTTGTCGGAAAGGGCGCACTGAAATTTGCGAAGATGCATGGGTTTAAGGAAGAGGACCTTTTGACTGAGGAGGCCCGCAAACACTGGGTCGCGTGGAAGGAGACGTTGAGTGAGAGGGATTATTATCATCCTTCGAAGACGAAATACAAGCCGGAAGGAGGCGGGACGATCAACGTTCTTGTGTTGGATGCAAACGGCGGTATCGCCGGCGTGACGAGCACGGTCGGGCACCATTTCAAGATTGTAGGACGAGTCGGGGATTCGCCCATCATCGGGGCGGGTCTGTACGTTGACAACGACGTCGGTGCGGCTGGAGCCACAGGACACGGCGCCGAAGCGATAAAGACTTGCGCCAGCTTTCTGGCCGTAGAAAAAATACGCGAAGGCATGTCGCCCCGGGAAGCCTGCCGGTTCGTGTGTCAGCGCGTTATCGACCGCCACGGAGGAAAGCCGATGTTCGGCCTGAAAATGGTCGCCCTGAACAAAGTGGGGGATTACGGCTGCTGTGCTATCCGGGGCAGAATGGATAAAAAAACCGGTGGGACGGTCGGTTTGGGATTCAGTGTTCATGATTCGAAAGGACATCGCACCGAACCCGGCGATGCCATTCTTCCGCCGATGACAGAGGAGGAGTTGAATTCGATTCCGTGGAGATGATTTCGTAAGTAGTAATGAGAAAACAGAATCGTTGTGACATGGTTAAGGAATCGAACCACACGAGTGTGGAGGCACGGGCTTATGCACGAGCCGGCTTGCTGGGTAATCCTTCCGACGGGTATTTCGGGAAGACGATTTCGATCATTATCAAGAATTTTGAGGCGCATGTTTCTCTGACGACTTCCGAAGCATTGCGAATCGAACCTGGACCCTCCGATTTGAATGTCTACAGGGATATTCATGATTTGGCGGATACCGTGAAATCGACAGGATATTACGGGGGCGCGCGGCTGATCAAGGCCGCCGTCAAGATATTCTATGATTTTTGTCAAAAGGGACGGATTGAGCTGCTCCCGAGGAATTTTACTGCCCGATATGAGTCATCGATTCCGAGGCAGGTCGGCTTGGCCGGGTCGAGCGCCATCGTCGTCGCAGCGCTCAGGGCGTTGACGGCGTTCTATGGAGTGGAGATACCCCTGCATGTTTTAGCGAACATGACTCTGGCGGCGGAGAAAGACGAGCTGGGCATTCAGGCGGGTTTGCAGGACCGCGTTATTCAAGTCTATGAAGGATGCGTGTATATGGATTTTAATCAGGATTTCATGGAAGCGCACGGGCGCGGCCTGTATGAACCGCTGGATGTGTCGCTCCTGCCCAATCTTTACATTGCTTACAGGACGGATTTGGGGAAGGAGTCTGGAGAGGTTCACGGGAGTATAAAGCGTCGTTTTGACGCGGGCGACGCACGGATCGCCGAAACTCTCCAACGCATCGCTCAACTGGCGAGTGAGGGGCGCGAAGCGCTCCTGCAGAAAGATTATCCGGGACTGCATCGTTTGATGGATGAAAACTTTGACCTGAGGAGCAGCATCATGCCCATCAGTGAAGACAACATGGAAATGATCCGGACAGCGCGGGCGTGCGGCGCTTCCGCGAAATTTGCCGGATCGGGCGGTACGATTGTGGGCATGTTTGAGGGCGAACGGATGTTCAAAGAACTGGTAAAGGCATTCGGTGAGATGGGCGTCCGTATGGTCGTTCCAAAAATCGTTTAAAGCCGAAGGTATCGGGATGAATTCGAGAGAGCGCGTGCTGACCGCTTTGAATCACGAGGAGCCGGATCGGGTGCCCGTGGATTTTTCAGGACACCGGTCGTCGGGCATATGTGCGATGCTGTATCCCAAGCTGAGGGCGTATCTAGGACTGCCGCCGAAGCCGGTCCGCGTGTACGATCCGATTCAGCAGCTGGCTGTCGTGGATGAGGATGTCCTCGACCTTTTCGGAGTGGATACAGTCGAGCTAGGACGGGGATTCGCTTTGGAGGATGCGTACTGGACGGAATGGATGCTTCCCGACGGGACGCCTTGCCTCATGCCTGTCTGGGCCCTGCCGGAGAGGGAGGAGGGCCGGTGGGTGCTGCGGTCGAAAACGGGACGCGTGATCGCGCACATGCCGGACGGCGCGCTGTTTTTTGAGCAGACCTTCTATCCATTTTTCGAGAGGGAAGATCTGGCACGCATACCGGAGGCGATGGACGAGAGCATGTGGTGCGCCGTGGCGTCACCGCCAGGACCGATTGTGGGGGGTGAAGGCGGCGGAGAGAGGCTCGTATACGGCGCTAAAAAACTTCGGGCATCGACGGATCGGGCCATCATCGGGCTTTTCGGCGGCAACCTGTTGGAGATGGGCCAATTCTTCTATCGGAACGATCAGTTCCTGATGCTCCTGGCTTCCGAGCCGAAGCGGGTGCACGATTTTTTGGATGCAATCGTCGATTTTCATTTGACGAACTTAGAGCGTTATCTGAGATTGGTGGGCGATTCTATAGACATCATCGCTTTTGGGGATGATCTTGGCATGCAGACGGGGCCGCAGATCTCGCCTGCCATGTACAGGGAATTCTTCAAGCCCAGGCACAAAACGATGTGGGATCGCGCCAAACAGCTGGCTGATGTGAAAGTCATGCTCCACTGCTGCGGCGGCGTTCGGGAGCTGGTGCCGGATCTGATCGAAGCGGGTTTGGATGCCATCAATCCGATTCAGATTTCGTGCCGAGGTATGGATGCCCGTTCTTTGAAAGCGGAGTTCGGGAAAGACATCGTGTTCTGGGGGGGCGGGTGCGACACGCAGCACATCCTGCCCGAAGGCACTCCTGAGACGGTCCGGGCGCATGTTCGAGAGCAGGTGGAGATTCTTAGTCCGGGTGGAGGTTTCGTTTTCCAGCAGGTGCACAACATCCTGCCCAACGTTCCGCCGGAGAACGTGGCGGCGATGTTCGAGGCCGTGAATTCCGAATAGGACAGGACGAGGAAAAGACGTG
>JBDRSZ010000057.1:0-2434 GCA_043824415.1 bacterium
GGTCGAGAAAGCGTACATGGAGAATGCCAGGCAGCAGCTCCGTGCAATTCATGAGAACAGGGGGGAATTCTTTATCGCACTCCAATCCTATTTCAAACCCGGCAGTATTGGAAAGGATGAATGAATAAAAAAAGATCCTGAATGGTGAATTTCTGGAATTGATGGAATTCAGGTTCTGGACTTTCATTGGCATCTATGAAACCCTGAAGGGTGAATTCCAAAAAGAAGAACAGGAGAGAGAATAACCATGCCAGGCACCATTGTTTTCAATAAACAAGAGCTCTTCCAGATCGGTCTGCTCTGCCGCGTGGGGATTGAAAGCGTCAGTGTGATCGATGACGGGATGGTGAACGGTATTTGGGAGAAAATCGCATCGGTTCTTGACGATGGGGCCAAGGCAGAAATCGAGGATCTTCTGCATACCCATTTGGAAAGATGCCGAAACTGGGATGATGACGAAAACGATGTCGATCCCGCTGTCTATGATGCTGTAGAAAAGGCTATTTCGATTGGCAAGCGGTTGCGCATTCGGTATTTTGCTCACACGAGCGGTGAAACGACTGAGCGTATTATCCACCCTTATGAAATCGACGAGAATCCCAGCGGACCGTTCTTGCACGCTTTCTGTGAGCTGCGGGGTGAAGACCGCGTGTTTCGTCTGGATGCGATAGAGAAAATCCTGGAGGTTCTTCCTCTGAAGAAGAGCAGAGGTCGCTCGAAATAATTTCTGAAATGTAGAGATGCCCTTTTTAGAAAAGACAGCATCTCAGATTAAAGACTTTTTATTGCAATTAGTTGCCAATAATGGTATATTATGGCAATGAAATTCGAAGAACTCTTGAAAATTGTAGACGATGAGCCGGTATTCGAAAGCGCTCTGCTTCTCGCTGGAAGTGTGGAGCCGGTCGATATCCGCCGCCAGCTTTCACGTTGGGCGCAAACAGGACGGATATATCAATTGCGACGCGGGTTGTATATGCTTTCTGAGCCGTACCGTAAGAAGGAACTCCATCCCTTCGCTGTGGCCAACCGCATGGTGCGCGGTTCTTATGTCAGCTGCCAATCGGCGTTGAGTTATTACGGCCTTATCCCAGAATTTACCGCGAACGTTACCAGCGTCACATTGCAGCGTCCGGGCAGATGGGAGACGAAGCTGGGTGTCTTTGAATTCCGCCATGTGAAAGCCGATTTTTTTCATGGGTATCGTTTGACGGAATTGGGTGGAAACCAGTATGGATTTCTTGCCACATCGGAAAAAGCTTTGCTCGATTTGATCCATCTGCAGCCTGGCGGCGATTCGCCCGACTATCTGCGTGAGCTTCGCCTTCAAGCAATCGATCGTTTTGATATGAGTGCGTTCCTCCGTTTGGCTGAATCCTCTCATTCTCCGAAGCTCATCCGGTCGGCCAGACGACTCCTGCAAATACTGGAGGAGGACGAGGAAGGATACAAGGTTTTATGAAAGAATATCTAAATAGCTTAGTGAAGAGTTCACCAAATCCAATCAAAGCTCGAAACGTCGTACGAGAGTACCTGCAGGCGCGCATTCTCGGTGCTATGCAAAGGGCGGGAGCCATGGTGCTCCTGGCGTTCCACGGCGGTACTGCTCTGCGTTTTTTATACGGAATTCCCCGCTACTCCGAAGATCTTGATTTCACCTTAGAGGGACCCGGAAGCGGCTACGATTTTCATCGTTTGTTGCAGGCAATCCGGAGTGAGGTGGCCAATGAGGGCTATGCCGTTACGATCAAGGCGAACGACCGAAAGACGGTTCATTCGGCCTTTATCCGTTTCTCCGGCTTGATGTATGAGATGGGTCTTTCACCAATGCAAGGCGAATCCTTGTCCGTGAAGGTTGAAATCGATACCCGTCCACCAGTTGGTGTCGGATTGACGACCACCGTTGTGCGCCGTCATGTGATACTGCAATTGTATCATCATGATCGATCATCGCTTTTGGCCGGTAAAGTGCATGCGCTTTTATCACGCGCTTATACCAAAGGACGGGATATTTATGATCTTTTTTGGTATTTTAGTGATCGTGACTGGCCGTCACCTAATTTCGTGCTGCTCAACAATGCACTCAGACAAACGGGTTGGAATAATCCAGATATAACGGAGAAGAGCTGGCGGGGTTGCCTTCGTAATCGTCTGAAATGGATCGATTGGGATCTGGCTGTCAACGATGTACGGCCGTTCTTAGAGAGTGAAAAGGAAACAGAGTTATTGACGTTTGAGAACATGATGCTTCTGTTGAAAGAATCGCCGATGAATCACAAGTAGGAGATCCAGTAAAACAAGGATTGAAACCTATTACTACGAGGACAACGAACTTGATATTTTTCTGTCAAAGTGGGGAATCCAGTAAAACAAGGATTGAAACAGAGAGAGTGATCGAGAGAACCAAGCAAACTAGGGTGTCAAAGTGGGGAAT
>JBDRSZ010000058.1:0-12091 GCA_043824415.1 bacterium
TCGCTTCGATTTGGTTCCTTCTACCCCAACCATTGTTTATGGATGCACGGAATCCGGCGTACCAGCCGAAAAGGTCGTTGTTGCTAAAAATCGGACTGATGGACCAGAGTCCTTTTTCCTGGACGACCAGGAGAAGAACGCGTTGGATTTCATCGGAGCCGCGTTTCATCTGGAATTCGACTCTTTTTAGGAAATCCTGTCTGAGCAGCCAGGCGCGATCCTCCCGCAACCTGGACTCCAAGAGAAGCGCGCCTTCTCGAGAATTCAGCTCGCGGAGGATGATGTGATTCTTCGTCTTTCTGTTTCCGTAAAGAGCGATTTTCTCGATAATGAGCTGTTGACTCCAGAGAGAAAATGCGGGGATGAGCAGCAGCGCACAAGCAACCCGGAGATTCATCTTTTAACTCCGAGGCTCTGGATGAGTACAATACGATTGTACGGGGACTGAGTGTCGGGATACAAGAAGAGGATGTCGGAGACTCCGTCGCCGTTCAGGTCATCAATCTCCATGTGCATGGAGACTGTCGCACCGATTTTGAGGATCCGCTTCTTCCAATAGAGCCGGTCCGGACTTCGCAGAAAAATAGATATCTCATGCGTATCCGTTCCGACGAAAAGGTCGTTTAAACCGTCACCGTTAAAATCGCCGTGAAAATTCTGGGAAAAGGCCGTGCCCAGCAAATCGCCGATTTTCACCCTTCGTGTGAAAGAAATTTTACAATCAGGCGTTGAAGGATAAGTACCGTCTGAACGCATGAGATAGAAATCGATTGAATTTCCCGCCTTTTTTGTGATGAGAAAACGGAACGCCTGGGTAAAGCCGATCTTGAATGTGAGAAGGCCCAGGTCGAGAAGACCGTCTCCGTTCAAATCTTGAATAATGTGCTCGCCTCCAAAATTCTCAGTAGTGATGATTTGATCGGGCAGGATGCCGAAGCGGCCTGCTTTGTTGATGTAGATTTGGATTTGGCTGATATTTTTTGTAAAACTTGCACGGGAGGCTTTGGATAGGACGATGTCGACGAAGCCGTCGGCGTTGAGGTCTCGGGGCTCCATGAAGATAGAGGAAGGCGCTATGGGTTCGAGGGGCGATGGATTGACGTCTCGAGATCCGAATCGGTAAATTAAATTTGGGGGCGTGAGGACGGTTTGCTGGACCTGCTCTTCTTTAGAATGCTGAAGATAGACGTCCAAGCGGTCGTCATGGGTGAGGAGCAAGTCTGGGACGGCATCGCCGTTAAAATCGTGAACGTGGAGAATGGGAAGATGAAGGGAAAGCGTGAACTGGTCCTGAGCGTCCATGGAGGTTTTCGGTGCGTTCCACAGGCTTTTGCATAGGCTATACTCTCCGAATGTATTTTTTGAGTAGACGAGGAGACGATCGGGTTGCGGGATGAGGATTTCCGGAAGGGCGTCTCCATCGATATCGCAGATGAATTCGTACCGAGTGAGTTTGGAAGGGTCGGGCGAGAGAAAAACGGATGGTGTGAATAAAAACGGGTGGAGGGTTTGATCGTATCCGCCGGTTGTATGTTTTCTAAAATATATTCCGTCTCTCCTGAGGAACAGGAGTTCAAGATACGGATCGTCATCGATGTCGGCGATGTCGAAAACGATTTCATCCTGGTCCATTCTCAACGTTTGAGAAGGGAGATCGGAGAAGCGCCCGTTGTTCTGAATAAAGATGGATAGAAAGCGGTCGATGGCCGGGTCAGGGAATTTCGACAGGCTGTGAAGAGCGATGATGTCCTTGAGGCCGTCGGAATTACAATCCTTCAATATGATTTTGTGGACTCGGCCTTCAACCCGAAGGATTTTCTCGCTGTAAAGAGACAGCTCCTGTGAGTACAGAACTGTCCATGCAGCAAGGATCATCACGGATAGAGAATAAATTCTGCGTCGTTTCTTCATTCTTGAACAGTACAGTCATTTCTTTAAAAGCGCTTCGATTTCAATGCAGAGGATATTCAGAATGTCAGGGCTGAAGCCCCTGTGCTCGAAATTGACTATTCCTTTGTCGTCGATGACGAAGAGCGTGGGCACGCCGCGAAGCTCGTAATCGCGATCCGTGTTCTCGTTAAACAGAACGGGGAATTGGACCTTGTTTTTTCGGATGAATTGGTCTATGGTGCGCACGTTTACGTCCATCGCAATCGTGAGGAATAGGGCATCCTGTCCGAGTATTTCCGCAAGTTTTCCGAGTTCGCGCAAAAGAAACCGTGAGGATTCACTCCACGTCGCCCAGAAACAAAGGAGGACCACGCTTCCCTTCTGGTCGGAGAGACGGACCCATCCGCCTGAAAAATCTTCCAGCTCGAAATCCGGAGCAGGTAAGTACTTTCTTTTGGAGAGGATTTTTGTCTTATATTCTTCTTCGATAGTCGCCACTTGTTTGGCGATGAACGCATCCAGGTCCGCCGGATTTTTCTGCATCCGAGTCCACAGAGCGGAGAGCTTTTCATGAGACGTGTCTGCGAGTTCGCCCTCATGGGCAAGGACGCGGGCATAGTTGAGGAGGGCCTCGTCGTTCAGACCCTCTTTTTCGAGCGCCTGGGCCAAGTGGTAGTATGTGATTGGCTGGGGAGAACCCTCGACCGCGTTTCTTAACTCGGTCAAGCTTTGCTGTGTGTTTCCCTGCTGGAAACAAACCCAGCCGAGTATGTCCCTGTACCGGGATTCCGTCGTGCGGATCTGTTCTTTCCATTCTTCGACGGATATTTCCGGCGGCTTGATATTCATGCCGGATGATATGATGATTCCGATTGCTTTCTCGATGTATGCCTGGGCGCGGCCGAGCTGGAAGCGTTTTTCTGAGAGCGCGGCCGCTAAGCCTGCCAGACCGCTGGCTCCGGCGGGTGCGGTCGATTCATTCAGGAGCCGGTCGCCGGTTTGAATCATTTTCGTGGAATCGTCGAGTTCGATAACTGCGGTGGCCAAGGTGGAGAGAGCGATTTCCGTCATGCGGGAACTTGGGAAATCTTTGAGGAAATTCTCCAATTTTTGGACGCGCGATCCGGCATCTTCGAGTTTCATGATTTCGTCGAAGGTCTTCATCGAAGCCTGTTCACCTTTGGGATTCATCCGAATGAGTTGACTTTCTATTTTTTTGGCTTTGTCCGTATCGCCGATCATCCGGTATCCGCCGACGGCAAAATTCAGCACGCTCTCATCGGATGGATGATTTTGTGCAAAATTGTCTATCTGATTTTCAATCTGATCGCGTATGTGATCGGAGTATTCATTTTTTCTCAGGAGGACGGAGTAGTAGAGTGTCCTGGCCGGGTAATTGTCCGGGTACAGGGAGATTTCTTGTTTTATTTCTTCGATGGCTTTGTCGAGATTTTCGGCTCGTTTTCCGCCGGAGCCGGTGTAGGAGAGTGTCCTGGCCTGATAAGCACCCTGGACGGGTTTTCCCGTTTCGTCGTGGACGAGAATATCCCAGAATTCGCCTTTGTTTTCGTCCGTTTGCATGTCAGAACGTAAGCCCGTGGAGTCCTTGGCTTGAAAGGCGCACATGATCATCTTGACGGAAGAATCGGTAAGGATGATGGTCGCCTCCCACATATTGTCGATTTTTTTCTTCATATCGACTTTTTTCGGAGGATCCAAAGGGTTGAAGTAGATGAGCGCTTGTATTGCTGAGGCGTCTCTGAAAGTTCGGAGACGGGTGGTGTATTGAATGACGAACGGTTTGTTGAGCTGGAGATGACCTTTCGATATTGGACTTTCTTGGTCGGATTCGAGGGTTATCTGTGACGTCCAACAAGGATAACTCCATCGGAATAAAGCACTGATGAGTATCATCAGAACGAATCTTTTCGTTGTTTGCATGGCTTCCTCCTGTATTCGTCTTTCTACAGAACGGCGAATTCTCTCAATGCAATCCCGAATCGCAATCCTCTGTCGCTGACGGTCATGTGTGTGAATCCTCCGACAATGAGCAGGGTTTTCAGAACGGCTGCTCCTGCGATAAGGATGTCGGCGCGTTCCGGGTCGAATGAGATACGCTTTTTTCTATCTGGAAGAGACAATCGACATATGGTGCTGTAAAGGTTTTCGATATCCGAGCGGGTCATCCGGTAACCGTCGATGCGATGGGGATCGTATCTCTGAATTTTTAGATGCATGGTCGCAAGAGTGGTTGCAGTGCCCCCGACTCCGAGAAATTGTTTTCCGAGTTTGAGAAAGGATGCCTCTGGATTTTGCAATGACGACAACACGTCTTCCTCGAGTAAACGCAGTTCGTTCTTTCCGGGAGGATCATGATGGAGATATTTTTCGGTAAGTCCGACCGCTCCTAAAGGCAGGCTCAGGGTATGGCTTATCTCTTTCCCGTTGCCGAGGATGATCTCCGTGCTTCCTCCTCCTATATCACCCACGATGATTTTCCCTTCCAGTCGGCGGCCGTAGACAGCGCCGCGGTAGCTCCATCGGGCTTCCTCGCCTTCGGAAAGGATTTCCAGCGTCAGGCCGGTTTTCTCCTCGATCTGTTTCTTGACATCGTCTCTGTTTTTGGCGGTGCGAAAAATGTGCGTACCTGTGATGACGACGCGCAGCGCGCCCTGTTTCCGGGACAATTCTTTATAATAGGCGATGACGTCCAGGGCTTTCTTCACGGGTTCGTCCCGAATCGTTCCCGTGTTCACCATGCCTTTTCCGAGCCGAACGCTCTTCGTTTCCTGATGGATTATGACGATTTCTCCGTCCGGTTCTTTTTGCGCCAGAAGATAGAGGACGGAGTTCGTCCCAGCATCGACGACCGCCAATCGGTTCATTGTTTATTCCTTGCCTTCCATGACAACGGTCCCGTCCTTCCACAGGAACATCGGACTTTTGGCGGATATAACCCTGTCCCCGAATCCTGTCAGGTTGAGTACCAGACCTAAAAGCCAGTTCCCTGCCTTTTTTCCAGGGGATTTCGACGATGTTATTGCCTTCGGGTTGAGCTCTTTGGCCTCGCCAGCCAGCCATCGCTTGATTTCCTGAACGTTTTCCATGGACATGGGCTGCAGGATGATTTTGATGGTGATGCAGTACTGTTCTTCGGGCTCGAGATTCTGGATGGGAGCGATGGGATAGTCAATCAAGAGGGAACAACGATCGCGCACATCGTCCTCGTTTAAAAACGTTGGCTCAGCGTTCGGAGTAGCGAGAATATATTTTCTCTCCCAACCGTCATAATTCACTTTCATTCGGACAATCTTTTCCGCCACCAACTGATTCACCCAGTGAGGGCGGTCTTTCCAGAGCTGTACTTGGTATTCGATGGCTGCCGTCATCCCTTTCTGGAGGCCGTTGATGATTTCCTTATCTACAAGATCTCTGATTCGGAAGTTGAAAATAAGAAATCCGTTCTCCGCTTTGATCGTTCCGAAGCTGTATTTTTCACCTTTTGGCACACCCGAGTGCGGCAGAAGCAACAGAAAGAGAAGGACTCCCACAAACCATTTTCTATTCATAGTAATCGACTTTTGCAAGGATGAGAATGGGTGAAAGAATGATTGATTCGGAGTCAAAACTATTTATAGTACGAGTATTGTCGCCGAAGGTTCCTCCTTAAAAAATTTAACCACAGAGAACCACAGAGAATATGACAACATTCACAAAGAAAAAATGTATAATGTTTATTCTCTGTGCCTTCTTTGAGTTCTTTGTGGTTTATTAACAACTTCTCTTCCCCTGAAAATAGTATTTTCATCGTTTTTGGTGGCCCGAAGGATCATCGAGACTCCTTAATAAGAAGGCCGGTTCCGCGCTGAACGGACCAGCCCTCCTGTAGATATTCGAGTGATTGCGCCTATTTGGACAAGACCATTTTCTTCGTTATGACGATGGTCTCACCACCATCCAGAGATGTGGCCTTCAATCGGTAGAAATAGATGCCGCTCGGCGCCTGTCTTCCGAGCATGTCTTTTCCATCCCACACGGCACTGTATTCGCCAGTCATCTTCAGTGCCGATTCGAGCGTTGCCAATTCATGGCCCAGGATGCTGTGCACCTTGAGCTCGATTCGTGATGGCTTGGGCAATGAATAACTGATTGATGTCGTCGGGTTGAAGGGGTTTGGGTAGTTCTGTCCGAGCGCGAACTCCGTGGGAATCAATCCGGCCGTCCGGCACTCAGGATCGCAATCGACTCCAACGAGGTCTGTTGCACGAATGACGTACTGAGCGGTCGTGAAGTTCTCTCCCTTGGATGCGTCTGCAGTGACGGACAGCACCATGTCGAAATCGTGCGTCAGCCAGACGTATGTGTATGTTTCAAGTGTGCCTTGATAGAGCGTGCCTGCATTGATGAATCGGTATTCATGGCGTTTGAGCCGGAGGCAGTCGTATGTCCCCGAAGGTATATTGAGTGTGCCCCAAGCATCGACGGAGACGACGGAGCTATCTTTGATCGTCCCATTTTGGATTCCGAGGAACAGCGGATTGAACTGTCTTTTTTCAGTCCAACTCGGAGAATTCCAGGTGAGAGGGTTGGGGTAGACCCTGCAGATTGTGGGATAGACGAAAGGGGATCCCTGAATTATAGGACTATATGATCCCATTCCTAGTTCTTTTATCCAACCGTCTTCGAGGAGTTTGTAGACATACATCGAATCGACCCTTGCTTGAATAATTGAGAAAGCAGGGATGTACTGCAAAATGCTATTCATCCATTGAGCTGTAGGGAATGCCGCTGCAAAGGGCGTCCCTGCGACGTCCAATGTCCTGAAGTCAAACTGCCACTTGCTGACGTTTACATCGTACGTCCATTGTTGAGGGCCGCCGGGGACACCGAGGTTGAGGGAGGTTGTGGAGATCGTCGTGTCGATGTTCATATCCACCGTCTTCCCGAACGGCGTGGGCTGGGGCCAGGAGATGATGATCGGTTGTTGTGCAATGCCTGGATTTACTACTAGGAGAGCACCTAATATTATAAATGTGATGAATCCTTTGGTTTTTATCATGATCCTCTCCTCTTGAAAAAATGCCCTACGAGGACTTCATTGGCATCTATAGATTAGTGTACGTAATGGCTTGAAAAAAGTCAAGTGAAAATTGTGTCCGGTCGATCATAGAGCTTCCCGAATCTTGTTTATGAACGATTCGCAGAGACTGTCGGCTGCTTTTTTTGTTTTCGCTTCGGCGATGATTCGGATGATGGGCTCCGTGTTGGATTTCCGGATGTGCACCCACGATTCGGCTCTGTCGATCTTGACGCCGTCGATCAGATTCAGCGTTTCAGTCCTGTGATCGGATTCGATTTTTTTAAGGATTCCATCGGGATCCGAATCACCGATGTCGATCTTTCTCTTCGTCATGGCGTACTGGGGAAGACGCTTCTTGAGCTCGGAGACTGTTCCACCGTATTCTGTCAGATACTGGAGAATGAGTGCAATGGCAACGGGAGCGTCCCGACCGAGATGAACTTCCGGGAGCAGGACACCGCCGTTTCCCTCGCCGCCGATGACCGCGCCGACTTCTTTCATCTTCTTGGCCACGTGGATCTCGCCCACGGGCGTTCGGATGAGTTCTGCTCCTGCTTGAAGTGCGACATCCTCCACCGCTCGCGTCGTCGAGATATTCGTAACGACTTTTCCTTTCTTTTTGGATAGAATAAATCGGGCACACACGGTCAGCGTGTATTCTTCGCCGATGGGTTCTCCTTCTTCGGAAACGACGGCCAACCGGTCGACGTCAGGGTCGACGGCAAAACCGATGTCGGCTCTCTTTTGGCGGACCGCGTTGCACAGGTCGCTCAGGTTTTCGGGCAGGGGTTCGGGCGTGTGGGCGAATCGGCCGTTGGGCACTTCGTTCAACGGGAATGTTTCGCAGCCGAATTCTTCGAGGAGTTTTGGAAGGATGGTCCCGCCCGCACCGTTAACGCAGTCGAAGGCGACTCGAAACTTGCGTTCGCGGATGCGTTCGGCTTGTACGTAAGGAATACGAAGGACGGCTTCGAGGTGATCGTGGATGGCGCCGTCGTATTGCATCGTTCGACCGACTTTCTCCCACGGGACGTATCGAAACTGATTTTCATCGACGATGCGCTTCACGCGGAATCCTTCGTCTTCGTCCAGGAAAAGGCCCTCGGCGTTGAGGAGTTTCAGGGCATTCCACTCCACGGGATTGTGACTCGCCGTGATGACGATGCCGCCGACTGCGTCCGAATTCTGAACGGCCATTTGGACGGTCGGTGTCGGACAGACGCCGAGATCGACGGGGTGGCAGCCTACAGACATCAACCCGGAAAAAACAGCGGCCTTTACCATCTCTCCGGTCGTCCTCGAATCCCTGCCGACGAACACGCTTCCCGGACCGTAGAGACAGCCCGCGGCTGCTGCGAAGTGGACGATGAGTTCGGGTGTCAATCCTTGTCCAACGATGCCGCGTATCCCCGAGACGCTGATCATTACCGGTTTTGCCATGATAGTCGATTTTCTATTAAAAATGCCAGTTGAACGTTCAGCCCTTCGTCGACCGGACGAGGCCTGTGAGCATGCGGCCGACTTCTTCGACGGACAGGAGTATTTCCTCGTTCTCTTTCAGGTATTCGATGTCTTTGGACAGGATGAGATAGTACTTCAGCTCCTCCAAAGCTTCCTGACTCACTTTGTAGGATCGCTCCTTTTCCCTGGGACTTCTGCGCATGAATCCCTCTGCAATTTTAATGGGGATAGACATGGCTGATTTCCGCATGAGCGAGACGAGTTCGGGTTTTTCCTCCTTGGGATATTTTTTTGTGATCTCGTAGATGTCGAGAGCCAGCTTGTGCGCTTTTTGCCATACATTCAGCTGGCGGAAATCTGTTAGTCTTTCGGACACGGGCATGCCTCCTGATTGTATTATAGGGTCCCCCTGACTGTGATGATGAAATGTCTGATGGGTTCGACGAAACGTTGTCTTAACGTGTAGTTGTAATTGCGCAGGTTTTTCACTTCCGCGCTGATCTGAACTGAGTTCAGATGGAGGATGACTCTTGCGTCGATGACGTGCATGGGCACGCGTTCATCGAAAGCAGAGCCGAATACGTTGACGATTTCTTCGGTGCGGCTGGCGTATCGGTAGTCCCAGCCTACGGACAATTTCCAGAATTTGATTTCCAGCCCCGTGGTCAGTCTGTGCCTCGAACGATAGTTAAGCGTTTTACCGGTATCTAAATTTATGGGATCGATGAGTGTGTACCCGATGTTGGCCGATAGATGCTGTTTGAAGGCGCTTCCTATAATGCGGATTTCCATGCCTCGGTTTCTGGCTCTTCCCATGTTCATGAACTGGACGGCCGTGAGTCCAGAGTTAATGTCAACATCGATCATGTTCTTGTAGTGGCTCCAGAAGAGCGCGATGTCGAGGATGAGTGAGGGGTTGAAATTTTCTGCGGCCCAAAGGAAAGGATTTCTCAGGAACTGCGTATCGGATGGTTCGTCGTTGAGGTTCAGTTGGACGGCCTGACGGGCTGCTATCTCAAAACTCCACGCGCGCTCCGCTTCTTTCAGGTCTAAGTTCGGAACGACTCGGAGGCCCGAGACGGTGATGTTGGCGAATACCTCTGCAATGGAGGGCGCCCTAAATCCGTGCCCGGCCGAGAAGCGGAAGGACGTTCCCTCCCGCGGCTTGTAGACCAATCCCAGACGGGGACTGATCTGTTGATCGGACGGCACGTCTCTCACCCAGTGGTAGTCGAACCGGGTGCCGAGCGTTAATGTCCACAAGGGTGAGAATTTGATTTCATCCTCGCCGTAAAAGGCGATGTCCCAGGTATCCCGATTTCCGTAGATGAGGGAGTTGGCGTGATGGGTCGTGATCTCGCTTCCGAAAGTGAAGGATTGGTTCCGCCAGAGATAATCGACTTGGGCTTCCGTACCGATGCGGTCCGTGATGGCGTAATCCCGATTGTCGCGAAACTCATTCTGCCAGTGGCAGCGGTAAAAGTTCGTCTTGAGCGTATAAGCCAGTTTCTCGTTGACGCCGTGCTGGAAGGTTGCGTGAAGGTTGCTCTTTTCGTAGTAGACCCGATTTCCAAGTTCTTCGGATTTTGCCTCCAGTGGACGGTCTTGACTGATCCATTGAATGAAGTCGCCGTGATCGTTCAAGGCCCAGTTTCCTGTGACAGTCAATGTTTTGTTAGGCGAAAGGCGGATTTTGGCCTTGCCCAGTACGTTCCATCGGGAGAAGTCTCCGTTTTGATAGTATCCGGTGGACTGCTTCCGCCCGAATGTGAAGAGGAGTCCCACCTTTCCGAATTGGCGGCTGTGCGAAACGTCCACACCTCCGAATGACAGAGATTTAAAGGGAGTGAATCTTCCGAGCTCGGATACCTGATAAGTGAGGAATCGATCCGTCCAGCGCCACTGGGGATAAACGGGTTCATCGTAGAATCCCCAGGACAATTTATAGCGGGTTTCGGGATAAGGCGTCGGATCGCGTGTGATGATGTTCACCATGCCGGCCATTGCGTTGGACCCGTAGAGCGCCGAACCCGCTCCTTTGACGATTTCCACTCTTTCCACTTCTTCGACGGGGATGGCATCCCAGTTGATCCCTCCCGAGTCTCCGTTAATGAGGGGGTGTCCGTCCACCATGAGGAGGACTCGGCTTCCCGCAGACCAGTTGAATCCTGTGGAACCGCGGAGGTCGATCTGCCCGTCGATGACGCCGAAACCGGCCGTATACTGGAGAACTTCGTCGATAGTTGTTACGCTTCGGGTCTGAATTTCCGCCAAGCTTATCACGTCGACGGATGTGGGAGCATCTTCGATGTGTTGTTTTCGCTTTGTGGCTGTGACGATGAGGGTCGGCTGCAGAAGGACTGTAGATTCGAGTTGAAATTGGACGTTGGTCTCCATTCCTGGGAGGATGCGCACTCCCCCCCGGGCTTGTTTTTGATAACCGATCATCGTCGCTTCGATGTCGAAAACGCCGATGGGCACGTTCAGGATTTGGAATTTGCCTTCTGCGTCGGCGGAAGTTCCGAGCACGGTTCCTTTGATCATGATATTCGCGCCGTACAGGGAGCTGCCCGTTTTTTTATCCACAACGCGTCCCGAGATTTTTCCTTTTAAACTTTCCTGAGCCTGCCCGGACAGCGCATTCAGGAGCGAAAATACGATAAGGAGGATATGCCAACGACTGGTCGAACGCGGTGTGATTATCGGATTCACGGCATGCTCTCTCGTTTAAAAAAAGGTTTTTCGTTATGGACGTTGGCAAAATCAGCGACGATGTCGATTCCCTGCAACAACACACCCGCCAACACGGTTATGGGAGTCGGAAGCGTCAGGTTGTTTGGATCCAGATAATAGGCGCCCAGTTCTTTGATGCCGAACAAGTTTGCCGGCAGCCAAACGACCAAGACCCAGGCGTAGTGCCCGGGATCAAGGAGAAGCTGGTAATCGTGATGATCGATGCCCATCGGAAGCGGATCGCTCAGAGAGGATAAGTTCGTGATAACGAAGTTTAACAGGGAGTCCGGGTCCGTCATCCCCTCGGGGAAGTTTTTGAGTACCGCGATACGCACTTCTTTTGTTGAGTCGGGCCATGCACCGATGAATGTGATCCGACCCTCGATGCCGGAGGTCTCTTCGGGGGGGCTCAAACCGTGACCCTGGTAGCACGACGCGAGGAGAAGGATGGAGGCGATGCCCCACAGGATGGCTCGTTTCATTCTTTTTACCTCAAGAAGCCTCGGGATTTACTGACCGATCGGAATTCTTTTTCTTTTTAAATATGGCCGCGCCGATGATGCCGCCGACCGTGCCGAAAATGGAATCGATGATGAGGCTGAAGAAAAGACCGATGAAGACAAAAAACGGGTTAATTCCCCCCTTATCTTGGAGGTCCTGCAGGAGGTTCTCGACTTCAGGGGAGAGGTCGCCTCGGGATTCGAGTATGTTCTGAATGATATCCTGGCCCGGATTAAAACCCCAGACAGCGAAGAAAAAGTAAGTCAAGAATGTGCCGAAGAGCGCACCGAATATGCCAGACAGAAGTCCGACGAGTGCGCCTTGCCCTGATGAAAATTCGATCCCCGGAGGGAGGTCCCGTTGGTATAAATATACTCCGACGAATCCTCCCAAGAGGATCCACATGCAACAGAGACAATTGCCCAT
>JBDRSZ010000059.1:0-6744 GCA_043824415.1 bacterium
ACAAAAAAGATCCTCAGAAGCTGAACAAGGAGACGATGAAACTTTACAAGCAGCACGGCGTCAATCCGATGGGGGGATGTTTACCCTTGCTTTTACAAATGCCGGTTCTGTTTGCTCTGTTCAACTTGTTCCGAACGACCATTATGCTCAGGCAGGCAAGTTTCCTGGGAATCATTAAAGATTTGTCCGCCCCGGACGGAATCATTCAGGGCTTCAATATCCTTCCTATCTTAATGGGTGTGACGATGATTCTTCAGCAGAAAACGACGACTCAGGCCCCCCAACAGAAAACGATGGCCTACATCATGCCCATCTTTTTGCTGTTTATATTCTACAAACTTTCGGCAGGATTAAACCTCTACTATCTCATGTTTAATGTGTTGTCCATTACGCAAGAGCTAATTATAAAAAGAAAGAAATAGACGGTCGCGATGTTCTGAGTTTTAAGGCAACAAATATTGAACGGCGATTACGGTGGGTGATGGGAACCCTGTCTTGGGTGTAAAGAGATGGGGTTTTTCTGTTATGGATTTTGAATGATTCCGAAATTTGAAAACGACACGATTGGGGCGATTTCAACGCCGCCGGGAGAAGGCGGGATTGCCGTGATTCGCATGAGCGGTCCCCGGGCAGTTTTTATCGTACAAAAAGTGTTCAGAGGAAAAGGCGACGTTTCTCTTTCGGCGAGTCACACGGCTCATCATGGGTGGATTTTTGATCGCAGCGAATCCATCGATGAGGTTGTTGTGACCGTATTCAGAGCGCCGAATTCTTATACCGGAGAAGATGTTGTCGAAGTGAGCTGTCATGGCGGTACATTCGTTGGCAGATGTATCTTGGAACTTTTCATTCGGAACGGAGCACGTCTGGCGAATCCCGGGGAGTTCACACAGAGGGGGTTTCTGAATGGGAAAATGGACCTTTCGCAGGCAGAAGCCGTTGCCGATCTGATACGCGCAAAGACGGAAGCTTCGCGGAGGGTTGCTGCATATCAACTGGAAGGACGGCTCTCAGAACGGTTGGCAGGAATGCGTGAAATGCTGATAAAAGCCTGCTCATATTTAGAGGCTGAACTCGATTTTTCTGAAGAGGATGCGGTATTCATTAGCCGCGAGGAACTCGTCCAACAGTTGCGTTCTATCCGGTGTGAATTTCAAACGCTGCTCCAGAGCTATGACAGGGGGAGGGCTTGTCGGGAAGGGATACGGATGGTCATTGTCGGACGGCCGAACGTCGGGAAATCGAGCATTCTGAACAGTCTACTGGAACGCGAGAGGGCGATCGTATCCGAAATGCCCGGGACGACCAGAGATACAATAGAAGACGTTCTCGATATTGAAGGATTGCTTTTCATTGTTACGGACACAGCCGGACTAAGCAAAGTGGAGAATCCTATCGAAAAGGAGGGCGTGCGTCGTACGGAAATGTCCCTGGAGAAAGCCGATCTTGTTCTTTTTGTTCTTGATGGAAGCCAACCGCTGATGGCCGACGATGAGGCCATAGTCCGGCGGTTGAAAAAACTTTCCGCAATAACGATTCCGTGCATCAATAAAATAGATTTGAAACAAAAGATCGATATACACAAAGTCGTCGAGTGGATGCCGGAGACGGAAGCCGTCAAGGTTTCTGCGTTGAAAAGGGAGGGCATTCCGAGATTGATTGCAGCGTTGAAGGCAACGGCACTGTGTGGAGGATTGCCGGAAGAGGGAGAGGTTGTGCTTACCCGGATGCGCCACAGGGATCTCATCGCGAGAGCACAAAAATACATTTTACAGGCAGAATTTTCGATCAAGAAAGAAATGTCTCAGGAATTCATTGCACTCGACCTGCGGGGAGCGCTGGATGCCCTGGGAGAGATTACGGGCCAGACGACGGCAGACGATCTTTTGAGCCGTATTTTTTCGGATTTCTGTATTGGAAAATAATGTTCCACGTGGAACGAAAGCTGTTCCGGAAAATTCGAGGATGATTTCACCCACAGAGAAATACGATGTCATTGTTGTGGGCGGCGGACATGCCGGTTGTGAGGCGGCATTGGCAGCGTCAAGGATGGGCGCTGAAACGTTCCTTATTACGATGAACATTCCCACCATCGCACAGATGTCGTGCAATCCAGCGGTCGGCGGGCCAGCCAAGGGGAATTTGGTGCGTGAGATCGACGCCCTTGGCGGTGAAATGGGTCGGACGACCGATGAAACGGGCATCCAGTTTCGTATGTTGAATTGCTCAAAGGGACCGGCCGTGTGGGCGCCTCGAGCACAGGCAGACAGGTCGGCATATTCGGCGAGGATGCGATGGGCGTTGGAATCTCAGGATGGATTGCATGTTTTTCAGGGGACCGTTAAATGCGTTTGGCTCAAAGGAAAAACGGTCGGCGGCGTTGAGACTGAAACGGGCAGGCGTATTGAAAGCAGGACCGTCATCCTCACGTGCGGCACCTTTCTCAACGGGATTACGCACATCGGACTCCAAAGTTTTCCAGCCGGACGCGCGGGTGAATTTCCTGCCCTCGGCCTGACAGAGAGTTTAAAAATGCAGGGTTTTGAAGCCGGTCGGCTGAAAACAGGGACACCGCCCAGGGTGGACGGCCGGAGCGTCGATTTTTCTGTTATGGAAGCGCAGGCCGGCGATGACTGTCCACAACCGTTTTCTTTCAGGACGCCCAAAATCGAAATCGAGCAACTCCCCGTTTTTCTCACCTATACTCATCAGGGGACACACAAGATATTGGCTTCAGGATTGGATCGATCTCCGCTGTATTCGGGAAAAATCCGCGGCATCGGACCGAGGTATTGTCCTTCGATAGAGGATAAAATCGTCCGGTTCAAGGAAAAGGAGCGGCATCAAATTTTTTTGGAACCGGAAGGAAGGCGCACGCACGAGTATTATGTGAACGGTTTTTCCACGAGTCTCCCCGAGGACATTCAAATTCAAGCACTGAGGACCATCCGTGGACTTGAAGAAGCTGTCGTGACCCGGTTAGGCTATGCCATCGAATACGATTTTTTCCCGCCCCACCAGCTAAGGCCGACGTTGGAGACGAAGCGGATCCCGGGTCTTTTTTTCGCCGGACAGATCAACGGCACGTCCGGCTACGAAGAGGCGGCGGCGCAAGGACTTATAGCGGGGATCAATGCGGCATTAAAAATTCGTGGAGGGGATCCGTTTGTACTGGATCGCTCGGAGGCGTATATAGGCGTGCTGATCGACGATCTGGTAACGAAAGGCACGGATGAACCGTACCGTCTTTTTACGTCTCGCGCTGAGTATCGATTGCTTCTCCGTCAGGACAATGCGGATCGAAGGTTGATGAAGTACGGACATCGATTTGGCTTGATTCCGGATGATACTTTGGAACGGATGAAAAAGAAAGAAACTGCCATAGAGAGGACGATGGAAGATGTCAAGAGGATCAAGCCTGCACCCGAGGTTATAAATCCGATACTCGTCCGCCTGGGCACGTCTCCGGTAGAGTCAAGACAGAGTGTCTACCGACTTCTTAAAAGGCCGCAGGTGGGACTGGAGGCTCTTCGCTCAATAGATGAAATTGGAAGCCTGCTGGAATCGTTGGACACTCTGAAAGCGGAGGTCACAGAACAGGTAGAAATCGAAATCAAGTACGAGGGGTATTTCCAACGACAGCATGAACAGGTTGAAAAATTTATCCGAATGGAGAGGAATCCGATACCCGAGACTTTTGATTATGGGTCCGTTTCGGCGCTGTCCAAAGAAGCTCGTGAGAAGCTCAGCCGAATCCGCCCCGTCTCGCTGGGTCAAGCAGCGAGGATTTCGGGCGTCTCCCCTTCTGACATCGCCGTTCTGACGATTTTATTGGCGAGAGGTACATCGGAGAGGAGTGTTCCACGTGGAACGCATTGAACTTTTCTCGGATGCTTTGAAGAGGCAGGATTTTTCTGTCTCTCAGGATATGATCGAAAAGTTTTCCCAGTACCGAGCGCTTTTACTCGAGTGGAACAGGAAAATCAATCTGATTTCTCGAAACGACGAGTCGAGGATATTGACCCGTCACTTCCTTGAATCGTTAGGACTCATCAAAGTCGTCAAGTTTGCTTTAGGATCACGTATCCTGGATCTGGGGACCGGGGCGGGATTTCCCGGAATACCCATGAAGATTGTCCGGCCTGATTTGACCATGGTTTTGGTCGAATCAAAGCGAAAAAAGGTGCTTTTTCTCAGGCGGGTGATTGAAAAGCTCGAACTCGATAGCATCGATGTCAGGCCGGGGAGAGCCGAGGAGATTGACGACACGATGAAGCCGGTTGATTTTATCGTCAGCCGTTCGGTCGCAGATTTGGCGACGTTGTTGAAGTGGAGCAGGAGATTCCTAACACCCGAGGGAGGGAGCCTTGTCGTCATCAAGGGACCGGGCGTGCATGCAGAGCTGGATCGTGTGCGAAAGGCGTCGTCTGAATTGAATGTAAAGCAATCCATTGTTCTGAAGTACGATCCATTTCCCGATGTGTTCCAACGAAACGAGAGCTATGTGGCGGTTGTTGAAATCTCAGCATTGCACTGAAATGTGAACATCATGTCGACTCAAACGATACTATCTCGGATTTGGGAAGAAACGAAAAATCAGACATTCTACAACAGGCTGGTGTCCGGGGAAAGCATCGATCTCAAGGGGCTTCCGGGGTCGTTAAAGGCCATGTTCCTTCATACGCTGTCCGAGCATCTCAACCGTCCTTTGCTCGTGGTGCTGCCGACACGGGAAGGGGCCGAAATGATTTTTGAGGAACTGGCGGCTTTCGGAGGTGAAGAGGAAATTATTTATTTCCCAGGCGGGGAAGAAGATCCCGAGAGCCCGCTCATTCTGAATCCGAGACGGGCGGGCTTGCAGATGCGGACTGTTCGCGATCTTCTTGAGGGGAGATTAAGGATTGTTGTGACGGCGTCGGATGGGATCGCGCAGAGAATGCCTTCTCCGGGATGGATCGACAATGGAAGAATCGTCCTTTCTGAAAACAGCCCGTATGATTTGTTCGAACTCGTAGAGCAGTTGATCCGTTTTGGATATACGAGAGAGTATGTTGTCGAAAAGCCCGGCGAAATCAGCCTTCGTGGAGGTATTTTGGATGTCTTTCCTTTCACGAGTGAGGAACCGCACAGAATCGAATTCTTCGGGAATCGGGTTGAATCGATGCGGACATTTCGAGTGGACACTCAGGTATCCGAACGGAAAAGCGACTCTCTTCGATTGGTCTCTTCTCCATTGGCCTGGGCAGATCGGCCTGCGAGTCTTTTTTCCTATTTCCCTTCCGATCTTTTCATCTTCCAAGAGGATCCGGAATTGATGTTCACAGAAGTCGAGAAGGAGCTTTGCAGGAAGAAAAGGGACGTCTTTTCATCAGAAGAGTTAAAAAACTTTTTTCAGGAGTATCAGACGCTCTCCTTTCGGACGTTCTCTTCTCCAGAAGGATCTTTTGATTTTGGGGGGAAACCCATCCGAAGAACAGGAAACACGATGGCTGAGATTCGGGAGAACATAGCCTCTCTGTGCAACAGCCTTAAAGAGGTATTTCTTTTCTGTGGAAGAGAGAATCAAAAAGAAAGGGTAAAAGAGTCTCTCGATCTGACAGATGATCCCATCTCCGGTCTGCGTGTCGAGGTGGGCCCCATTCATCTCGGGTTTCATCTTCCTCGTGCGGGATTGGCTTTGTATACCGAGGCTGATCTCTTCGGACGTAAAACGCGAGGACCCAGGCGGGAGCGATACCGACTGGGAGTTCCCATAAGGGAGCTGTCATCCTTGAGAAAAAAAGATTTTGTGGTGCATATCGATTACGGAATCGGAGAGTATCAGGGTCTTGAAAAGATTTCGGTCAAGGGCGTGACGAGGGAATGTCTGTCGATTTTCTATCAAGACGGGGACAAACTCTACGTGCCCGTCGATAAGATGGGTCGCGTACAGAAATATTCTGGCCGACAAGGGGCACAACCCATTTTGAGCAAGCTCGGCAGCGGACGGTGGGAAAGACTGAAAGCGAGAACGAAACGGTCGATTCAGAACATCGCGCAGGATCTTATCGCGCTCTATTCTGCCAGACAGGCCCAGCCGGGTCACTCGTATTCGAAGGATACGGCGTGGCAGAGGGAATTGGAAGCAATATTCCCGTATGAGGAGACTCCGGATCAGTTTACGGCTGTAGAGGACGTGAAAAGGGATATGGAGCGCGACCGTCCGATGGATCGACTGATCTGCGGTGATGTCGGGTATGGAAAGACGGAGGTCTCTGTGCGCGCGGCTTTCAAAGCGGTTGTGGATGGGAAACAGGTCGCCCTTCTCGTACCGACGACGATCTTGGCGCAGCAGCATTTCAGGACGTTTCGAGAGCGTCTTTCCCGCTTCCCGGTTCACGTCGAGGTTCTCTCACGATTTCGACAGCCGAAGGAGCAGAAAGAAGTCGTCGAAAAGCTGAAACGAGGAGAAGTGGACATTGTCATCGGCACGCACCGCCTGCTCTCGAAGGATGTCGGGTTCAAGGATTTGGGACTGCTCATCATCGATGAAGAGCAGCGTTTTGGCGTTCGCCATAAAGAACGGCTGAAGGCGTTCCGAAAAACAGTCGATGTGCTCACGCTCACGGCGACGCCGATACCGCGGACGCTTCATTTTTCGATGATGGGCATCAGAGACATGTCTCTCATCAATACGCCGCCTAAAGACCGTCTGCCCATCATTACTGAAGTTGTTCCGTTCGACGAACAGGTCATCAGAGAGGC
>JBDRSZ010000060.1:0-13234 GCA_043824415.1 bacterium
TGGGAGGGATTCCGAAGTACGCAGTGGTTTCTTTGGGACTATCTGAAAGATGGGAAGCGGAAGATGTCGAATCGCTTTATGAGGGAATGAACCGTTGCGCTGAGACATTTGGATGCTCCATCGTCGGTGGCGATACAGTGAGATCCAAGGGGGGTTGTTTTTTATCGGTGGCTGTCGTGGGCGAGGTGGAGGAGACGTGTCTTGTGAGGCGGGGGGGAGCGAGCGAGCGAGATCTTCTCTGCGTGACCGGGGTGTTGGGAGGAGCGAGAGTTGGCCTGGATGTGTTGGCTTCCGGGGCGATGCGAAGTGATTTTCAAGACGCAGTGGCTCGTTTTCTCGAGCCGAGACCCAGAGTGAAAGAAGTTAGACAGCTCGTGAAGGAACTCTCGGTTTCCTCGATGATCGACATCAGCGACGGTCTTTCTTCGGAGGCACATCATCTCTGCGAGAGCAGCGGGTTGGGCTGCCTCATGGATGAAGATCAAATTCCTGTTTCGGAAGATGCAATCCGATGGGTCGAATACAAAGGGGGAGATCCGATGGCATACGCCCTTGAGAGCGGCGAAGAGTACGAACTGCTGTTCACGGTGGATAGGGCGAGCTACGAAAGATGGGATAGAAAAGCGTCGGCAGAGGGAAGGCCGGATGTATTCGTCATCGGCGAGATGACCCGAAAGGAAAATGGAATCCGCATGAGAAAAGGGGGAAAGACAAAAACCCTGTCACGAAAAGGATGGGATCATTTCGGGTCGTGAGGCGAGGCTGGCTAAATCGGTTCCGGAGAGCAGAGCAAATCCTTCCGTACACGTCTCTTGCCTTTGTCTACGATCGGCTGATGGATCATGTGGATTACGAAGGGTGGGCCGCATATGTCCGAAAGATTTTTGAAAAATTCGGGTGTCGAGTTCATCGCATCGTGGACGGAGGTTGCGGCACCGGCACTCTCCTCCGTGTATTGGAGAAAAGGGGCTTCTTTGTTGTGGGTTTTGACCGGTCGCTGGAGATGATTCGGATGGCCCGGAGGAAGACGCAGTCTCCACTGTGGCAAGGGGATCTGAATGGATTGTCCCTGCGGGGGGAGTGGGATGCGTTTCTCTGTCTGTACGATTCGATTCAGTATTTGACCCGCGAAGAGATTATACTATTTTTTTCGGCGGTGAAAAGCATCCTGCGAGAAGGCGGACTTTTCATATTCGATGTCGTGACCCAGAAGCATGTTCTGAAGTACTGGGCGCATTATACCGAGAGGCTTTCTGGGGACGAATGGGATACGGTTCGCAGAAGCTGGTACAATAGAAAGGGACGATGCCTGCATACGGAGATCGAATCGCTTTCTCACAGGAACAGAAAGGTTTATACGGAACATCATCTTCAATGGATTTTCCGATTGGATGAATGGAGGCATTACGCCGAGAGGGGCGGATTCCATCTTACCGGAGGATTTGATGGATATACGCTGAATGCGGGTAGTGAAGAATCGGATCGTGTTCACTTTGTCCTTCGGAGGAAGGCACGATGATTCGGCTTTCAGATGCCTCGTATCGTGTGGGCGGCAATGAGATTCTCTCAGGCGTGAACCTTCACGTCGGTTCTGGGGAATTCGTGTGCATCGTCGGGCCCAGCGGCGCGGGGAAGAGCACCCTCTTGAAGCTCGTCCACATGGAGATTTTTCCTGTCAGGGGGAGAGTTGTCGTGGCTGATTTTGACGCACGGGCCATTCGACGTGGGGATATCCCTGTTTTTCGCAGGAAGGTCGGCATGGTTTTTCAGGATTTCAAGCTGCTGACCGACAGGGATGTTTATGAGAATGTGGCTTTCGCGCTTTGGGCCACGGGCGTGCGGAGGCGGAAGATTAAGAGACGCGTGTTTCAGGTGTTGGCCGAAGTGGGATTGAGTCATAAACGCTATGCGATGATTCCAGAAATTTCTGGAGGAGAACAGCAGAGAGTGGCTATCGCGAGGGCGCTGGCGAACGAGCCGTTCGTACTATTGGCGGATGAGCCCACGGGGAATTTGGATCCGGCAACCGCAGAAGAGATTTTAACACTCCTGAAGCGAATCAACGGGAGAGGAATGGCGATATTAATGACCACCCATAAAGAGGATCTGGTGAGAGCGCTGCCTGCGAGGATTGTAAGAATCGATAAGGGGAGGTTGGAGGAATGAGCTTGAATTTGTTCTACTCCTTTCGTGAGGGTGTCGTAGGTTTGCGCCGGGTCAGGGCAGCGACTTTGATTACGGTCTCGACGATGGCGGTCACACTGACGCTTTTGGGAATTTTTTTGGTCCTGACGTATAATGTGCGGAAGGCTGTAGAACTTTTCAAGGACAGGATGGACCTGGAGGTGTTTATCGACGCCACGCTGGGGGAAGGGGAAATCAGCGAACTTGAAAGGCGGATTTTAAATACGGAGGGCGTGGAGAGTGTGGTATTCATCTCAGAAAATGAGGCTTTGGAACGGTTTCGGGAGGAGAGCGGGCTTGATCCCGTCGAACTGTACGGGCAGAACGATCTTCCCGCCTCGTTTAAAATAACCCTTCAGCGCGAACATCGATCCTCCCAAGGAACAGAGACCGTGGCGAAGGCGTTGGAAGCATTGCCCGGCGTGGATGAAGCGGTCTACCATGCACGGCTCTATCAAGTTATCGATCATTATGGGCGCGTTGTTCTCATGGTGGATGGTGCTGTCTTTTTAATCGTTCTGCTTTCGGCCATTCTTTTGGTAGCCAACACCTTGAGACTGACGATACTGTCGCAGCGGGTCGTCATTCAAATCATGGAACTCGTGGGTGCAACACAGGGATTCATACGACGCCCTTATATCATTCAGGGCATACTACAGGGAGGATTGGGAGGAATTGTCGGTTCCTGTGTCGTTTGGGGATTGCGGGTGATCGCTGAATTGAGGTTTCCGCATCTTTTTGAAATTCCTTTCTTTTTAGTGTTCTCTCCGCTTCTTTTGGGTTTTATTCTCGGATTTTTAGGGAGTCAGGTCGGTCTGAGACGGTTTTTGGGGTCTATGCATTGTGCATTTTTACCTTGACACAATTTATAAAAATTATTACCTTAAAATCGGTTTTATAGGGTTTCGCCTGTTTCTTTTGTTTTGAAAAGGAGATTGTGAAAACGCTTAATACAAGACAGAAAAATATACTCAGCAGCATTGTTCGGAGTTACATCGATAAAGCATCACCTGTCGGCTCTCAGCATCTCGTGGAAAATTACCGATTGAAGTGCAGTCCTGCAACAATTCGAAACGAGATGGTACGACTGGAGGACATGGGTTATATACAACAACCGCATACGTCGGCAGGACGCGTACCAACGGACGAAGGATACAAACTGTATATCAGCGAATTAATGCAACCGGAACCTCTGACTCCTCGAGATCATGAACAAATACGCGGGAAGATTTTTGAAGCCGGCGGGAATATGAATCTCATCCTGGAGGAAGCGTCGAGAATTTTAGGGAAAGTCTCGGATGAGTTGGGTGTTGTTCTCACGCCCTGGATTTCCTGGGGCATCTTCGATCGATTGGAGTTCCTAAAAATTGCCGACCAGAAAGTTTTGGTCGTTATTCATGTGTGCAGCCGTTTGGTGAAGACGGTTATATTGGAAGTCGAATCGGATTTGGAGCAGGATGATTTAGAAAAAACGGCCGACGTACTCAACGAAAGGTTGAGTGGACTGACCCTTGAAGAGATTCAGAGTTCGATTGATGATCGTGTGCGCAATACCAGTAGGGGTAATCGAATGCTGATGCACCGCGTCGTCGAGTTGGCGTCCGACCTGTTTGATTTTTCCGAGCCGTTGGACGTTCATACCTGCGGGACGTACAATATTTTATCTCAGCCGGAATTTTCAAACATCGATATGCGAGAGTCTCTCCTCAGTCTTATCGATAACAAGAGGCGTTTGATCAAATTATTCCATAGAAAGGTAGACGATGTTGAAATTCGGGTCGGTCTGGATAACGAGGATAAGGGATTGCATTCGTTCACTGTAATCACAGCGCGTTATTCAAGGGGGAAGGATGTTGGGACGCTGGGCGTCATCGGCCCGACGAGGATGCGGTATCGAAGAATACTTCCGTTGATGAATTTCATGACTCAAACGATGTGTCAGCACTTGGGTTAGGAGTCGAGCTTTAAGGAGATTGTCATTATTGAGCAAGGTCGAAAAAGGTGAATCGAAAGCGGCAAGGAAGAGGGAAGTCAAAAAGCACCCGAGAACGAAGAACGCACAACTGAAGAAAACGGAGCAGCTCCAAAAGAGATTAAATCAAGCCGAAGAGGAAATCGGGGCTTTAAAGGATCGCCTGCTGCGCTCTGCAGCAGAATTGGATAATTATCGAAAACGAACGGAGCGACAATTCGCACAGATCGTCGAGAGCACACGGGGTGAAGTTATTAAGGATATTTTACCGGTCATCGATGATCTGGAACGTTCTTTGAAATCCGGCCAGAAGGGGAAAGCGTTTTTTAAAGGGGTGGAGTTGATCTATCAGAAACTGACTGCCATTCTCAGAAATCGTGGACTTGCGCCCATGGAATCCGTGGGCATGGCGTTCGACGTCGAACGGCACGATGCACTTCTTCAGGTGGAAAAAGAGGGCGTGCCTTCGGGAATCGTACTGGAGGAGCATGAAAAGGGATACCTCTTAAACGGAAACGTACTCCGTCACACCAAGGTTGTGGTCAGCAAATGACAGGGGACGGTTTCGCGCATGAAAAAACGTGATTATTATGAAGTTTTGGGAGTAGGAAGGAATGCGGATTCGGAGGAGATAAAGAAGGCTTATCGAAAGTTGGCGATGGATTACCACCCCGACAGGAATCCCGGCAATGAGGAGGCGGAAGAAAAATTTAAGGAAGCAGCGGAAGCGTACGAGATTCTGAACAATTCTGAGAAACGGCAACTGTACGACCGTTACGGGCACGATGGATTGAAGGGTGGGATAGGAGGATTCGGAGGATTTGATTTTGATCTGTCCGATGCTCTTCGTACATTCATGGAGGGGTTTGGCGGGCTTGGTGATATTTTTGGGACGACGCAGCGGCGTTCCGGTCCGACAAAGGGGAATGATCTCCAGATACGACTTTCGTTGCGTCTGGATGAGATCGCAACGGGTGTTGAGAAGAAGATCAAGATAAAACGCTTGGTACGATGCGATGCGTGCGGCGGTAGCGGAGCGAGATCGGCGGATGCGGTGAAGACGTGCACTGTCTGTCATGGGACGGGACAGGTTCGGCAGATGAGCCGGTCCATTTTTGGTCAGTTTGTGAATATCGCGACATGTCGGAACTGCGGAGGAGAGGGCAAGGTTATCAGCGAAGCGTGCAGAAGCTGCGGAGGCCACGGGAGGAAGAAGGGCGAAGCGAATCTGAAGGTAAAAATCCCTCCGGGTGTAGCCACGGGGAATTACATCACGCTCCGCGGAGAGGGAGATGAGGGGCCAAGGGGCGGCAGACCGGGTGATGTATTTGTGTTTATCGAGGAAAAAAGGGATGCACTATTTGAGCGACACGGTGATGATATTCTGTACAATCTCTCGATCAGTATACCGCAGGCCGTGCTGGGAGAAGAAATTGAAATACCCACCCTTACGGGTAAAGCCAAGCTCCATATCGATTCAGGCGTTCAGTCGGGGAAAATACTCAGGATGAGGGGGAGGGGTATTCCCCATCTTCATGGAGTCGGCAAAGGCGATCAACTCGTTAAGATTCACGTTTGGATTCCTTCGAGGGTTTCTAAGGAAGTGAAGGACATTTTTCAGACATTGATCAAGTATAAAGAAGTCTTCCCGGAGAGTACATGAGTTGGAGGAGGACGAGAAGATTTTTTCTATAGGATAGGGGGAGAGAGCAGGTGTTGGATTTTACACGAAGAGAAATGGTCGTTCTGCTCTTCCTGCTTGTCGGCTTTGTGGGGGGCATGGGTGTGCGGATGTATCGTCATCGCTGGGCTCCGCTACCCGAATATAAGGAAGAAGTTAGCGACTATACAACGGTAGAAGATCGTGTTGATGAAAAAAAACAGGTTGAAGACTTTGGAGGAATTGGAAGAGAACCATTTCACCTTAACAAAGCGACAAAAGCGGAATTGGAAAGCTTGCCGGGAATAGGACCCGCGATCGCAGCCCGCATCATCGAATACAGGGAGCAACATGGCGGTTTTCGTACCATCGAAGAATTGGCTGAGGTGAGGGGTCTTGGCAGCAAGACAGTGGAAAAATTAAAACCTTTTTTAAAATTACAGTGATGTTTATTAATTGTTGGGAAGTCGAATCCCAAATCCCAGAAGGGAGGAAAACCAATGGCAACAAAACCGAAGGGTAATATTTTTTATGAAATTTGTGTCGTGGTATTGATCGTTGGACTTATTGCTACGATACTTTATCCATCCAGAGTTTGGCGTACAGAATCAGAATTCGAGAGCATTTGCCAGAATCGAATGGAGACGATTCGAAATTTAGAGTATATGTATTTACCCAAAGGGAATGTGTATACCGCGAACATCTCTGAAATGATCGATTCAGCACTTACAGATCCTGGTGCGACGGCAGTTTTGGACACTTTGATTTTCTGGGACGGTCTTGTGACAAAAAAGGACCTGAAACAGATTATATTTCAAAAGCAATTCCCAGAAGATTTACGGAATTACATATTCACTCGCCTCCAAGCAGGAATGCCACTGGGAAATCTGGGAGTGTGGGATTCGTTGAACTACCGCTTGGTGGATGATTTCCAAACGATTTTCACCGCTTCCAGCACTGCGGGCAGCGATGTGATTGATGGGAATATCGCATGGCCGGTTCTGGTAGGCGATATGGAATTTCAGAACATTCTTAATTCTTCCGAAATTTCCCAGTCCATAAGGCGAAGAATCGCTTCCGATATGCGTAGAGGAAGGGGGGTATTCGAAACCCAGGATTGGAAACAATTCAGGCCCAAATTTTACACTTCCTTGTCGACCTTGCTGGCAACGGCTGAACGTAAAGATGTTTGGGAAGAAGCGGACAAAGATCGCTGGGAAAAAGAGGCGCATGTGCAGTGGAAATCTGAAATGGATGCGTTGCCCCAGGTTGAAAGGGATTCTCTCTGGTTGGAACTGCAGCAGCGTTTCTGGGATAAAGAGAAAGAGCTCATGTGGAAACGGGAAAGAGACAGACTCTGGAAAGTTGAGGGTGCTGATTGGCAGAGAACGAACGAAGCCATGTGGAAGCGAGGCCTGACACAACAGTGGACTGCGGAAAGAAAAAAGAACTGGGAAGACGAGACGTTAGCAGCCTTACCGGATTCGCTGAAGGGATCATTTAAAACTGAAAAGGATTCCGTGTGGAAGAATGTGGTGGATGAATTGCAAACGGCAGAGTATGACGCATGGGAAAAAGCCAACATGAGGGCTGTGAATGAGTTGATCCAGAATCTGTGGGAAAGGGATCGGAGGGTCACGTGGGAGGCGGACGCACATCAAATGTGGGTTGCCGAAAAAGAGTCGGATAAAGATGAACTATGGGGAGAAATCAAAGAGGAGCAGTGGAATCTTGGACGGGATCGTCTCTGGAGGGAGGAAGGAGAAAAGCTGGCCTACAAAGCCAGTGCCATGAGGCGGTTGGATAAAGCAATCAAATGGATGAATGTTTTGGGGGCAGAGCGTATTAGCAGTATTGTCAATGCCCTTCAACTTCCTGACAATGAAAGCGTGTGGAGAAAAATCGAAAAGAGAAAAGAGGAAAAAGGATCGATTTTATTCGGCATGGGCATAGCTGGATTGTTCAGAGAAGTTTTGCTCGATTCAATCATAACATGCCCGTTGGCATGTACGCCATATCTCATCCAGACAGTGGATACATCCGTGATTAGGCAATTCTCGGTTCGTTGTCCAATCATCATCGATAGCGCAGGCGTTGCGGCAGCTTTAAAGTTTGACGCTGTGACGGGCGACTCGACTGAAATTGCATTGAAAATGCCCGCTCTCAGGAAGATTTTAGGAGGCGGTACCATTAAGAACCATGGCTATGTTGATCAAGAAATGAAGAGTTGGGAGAAGAAGGAAAGGTAATTTCAAGCGTATCGTTTATTCGAATGGACAGGTGAATTCCATTTTGGGAAAAACATTTCTTGGTTTATCGCTCCATCCGGATCAGGTTTGTCTGACAGAGATAGAAGGCGGACAGATCCGAGGCATCGCCATGCGGGAGATGGTACAGCCGTTCAATCTTGAAACATTTCGAGCCACAGGTCAGTTTTTAGATAATCAGACAGATGTGTTGAATGATCTTTATCGAAGGATCGGGGGGAGGAGCAAAGAGATTGGAATTGCTCTTCACGGTGCGATGGTTCTTATCAAGAAGGTGCCGGTGGCTTTAGGGCTGGAACAGGAGATGTTGAGGGAACACTTGGAGTGGGAAGTAGAACAGCTGCTTCCAGCTTCTGTGAACGATTATATCTTAGAGTACCAGAAGCTCCCTTTTCAGACGCTTGAAGGGAATCCCGTGTTTCTTCTCATTCTTGTTCGAAAACAAATTGTTGACGGAATACGTACTTTAATGAAGAATGCTGGATTGACACTCAAAGAAATCGATGTGGATGCGTTTACGAACATACGCGCCCTTTTGGCCAATTATGATGTCAATTCAGAGGAAACTACTGTGTTGGTCGATATTCAGAGGGAGAACATCGTATTTTTCTTTATTCGTCATCGAGAGTATTTTCTATCTCATCGTACTCTCATCCATGAGGGAAGATCATCGACTCAATTGATCGAGAGTTCAGACATCGTGCATTCGTTGTTGAAAGAGTTCCGCAGAATCGTTTTTGGTCACCGGCTGGGTCAAAGTATCGAAGACTTGGATCGCATTTTTTTAATGGGTAGTGATGCCATACAGACTATCGCCCAAGAGCTTTCGGCATCTGTCTCTGTCCCGATAGAGATTGTGAATCCTTTCCGTCGTGTCGGAGTGTCTGAATCGGTAACAAAATCGAAAGAGTATATTCGATTCCCAGATAGGTTTATGTCGTCCGTAGGAGTTACGTTGAGAAGAGTTTCGACCCTCGCTCAGTAATCTAGCGAAGCTGAGCAAAGACACCAAAGGAGGTATAAACCCATGGTGGACATTAATCTTTTTAAAGACGATGAAGACGAGAAGGGGGAGTGGCAACCCACTTCAGGAGGGGAAGGGGAGCTTGAAGATGAGTTGAGGGAAGAGACCTTGGGAGCCGAGGGCGACTTTTCTGGCCCATCCCCCTTGGATGAAGAAGGATTGCTTGGGAGTGAGGATGAAGTTATACCCGAATTCGGGGAACATGAAGAAGGGGAGCAAGAGGAAGATTACGAATTTGGAGGAGGTCGAGAAAAAAAGACGCTCTTATGGTTGTGGGCGTTTCTGGGACTCGTACTCATCGGTGCAGTCATTTACTTGTTCATCATTCAGCCGAGGCAGAAGAAACAAGGAGAGGAACTGCTCTCATCGAGGACGCAACTGACGGCCGATTCTCTATCCTCTGTACGCCGATTGGGAGCGGTCGGTACTGTTCGCAAGGATAGCAGCGCTGCAGCCCGAAAGGATTCTTCAATTTCGAGGCCGGCGGTCGAAGGTGTCTCAGCCTCTATGTATGTCGAGGCAGCGGGCGCGGTGTTGGAGAATTTAAGCAGACAGGGACAGCTGGGTACGATCGTTGTTGAGAGAGATCAATTCCATGTGGGATACGTGTCGGAGACGCCGAATGTTGCCCAAGCCATGGGACATCGCATCCAGACTTTGCTGGGCGCTTCGAGTTTTAAAGTGTCCCCGGAAGACAGGCACACAACGGGTGGTAGAATTCGTTATTGGGGCGTGGTTTCTGGAACGCTTCCGAAGAAAGCCTCGGGTGTCGTCGAAACCACGGGCGAACGATTCGAGACGGAACAGAGTTTCATCGATGGGATGAAAGGACGAATACAACAGCACGGATTGTCGATTCAGCAGACAGAAAAATTCTCCGTGCAATCTGTCGGTGGAATTCGACAAATACCTATTCGCATGAAAGTCGAGGGCAGTAAAAACCAGGTGGCCTCGTTTTTCAACGGCATGAAAAAATATCGAGGCAACTATGGGTTGAACAAGATAACGATCGCACCGGCAAATATATCCGATTTTTTTGCCAATCGCGTCATAGTGATGCTCGATTTCTTTTTCGTGGTATCCTGAAATTTCTGGGATTTGAGGGGCCATGCTTTGTCTATCTAATTTGGATAGCCGTTGCACGGCCTTTTTTGGATTCGTTGCGTGCTTCGGATTATAGGTGGATCTGCCGGGGGGAGAAAGCTCCTCGGGCCGCGGGGTCTTGAATTTCGTCCGACGACGGGGCGGGTGAAAGAGTATATCTTTTCCTGTCTCGGAGACGATGTTAAGGGAGCACGGCTTCTCGATCTTTTCGCGGGTACTGGGTCGCTGGGCATCGAAGCGTTGAGTCGTGGAGCAGAGGAGGTCGTCTTTGTAGAGCGGTCTTCAGAGAGCGTGAGGATACTTACAAAGAATATCGAACGGTGCGGTTTTAGAGAGAAAGCACACATTGTTAAGGAGGATGTATTTCGGGCCATTCCACGAATGGCAAGAGAGGGCGAGATCTTTCATTTCCTGCTGGCGGATCCTCCTTTCAAGGAAGCGCTTTTAGGACGGATTCTCAGAGCGATTTCAGAGAACCGCAAGCTTTGCCCTGAGGGTTTATTAATCGTGGAGCATGAAGCTCACGATTCCGATCCCGGAGGACATGGGATGACATTGTTAAAACAGAGAAGGTTTGGTCATTGTGTGATATCGATCTATGGGTGATGGGGCTGGTATGAGGATCGCAATTTATCCTGGCACGTTCGATCCGATAACGAACGGACATCTGGATCTTGTCGAAAGAGCTACAAAGCTTTTCGACAGGATCATCGTGGCCGTTTCAGATAATCCCTATAAAGATCCTCTTTTTTCGTTGGCGGAGCGGAAGAGGCTCATTCAGGAAACCGTGAAAGGGTTGAAGAATGTGACCGTGGATACTTTCGAGGGGCTTCTTGTAGCGTATGCGAAAAAGAAAAAAGCAGCTGCAGTCATTCGTGGATTGAGGGCTGTTTCGGATTTTGAGTATGAATTTCAGATGGCGTTGATGAATCGAAAATTGATGCCAGAATTAGAAACGGTATACCTTATGCCGAGTGAGGAATATACGTATATTAATTCGACGATCGCCAAGGAGGTCGCTCGGTTGGGAGGAAACGTTGATACTTTCCTCCCTTCCGTTGTGGCAAAAGCACTTCGGGAAAAGATGCATCGGGAATAAAGAAATTTTATTGAAGGAAATTGGATTATGGATCTGCTGGCAAGAATTCGTAAAGAGGCATCGACGAGAGGGAAGCATATCGTTCTACCCGAGGGTGAGGACGGCAGGATGGTGCAGGCTGCGGTGCGGTTGGTGCATGAGGGTGTGTGTCGTGTGACGCTTTTAGGACAGGAGGATCTGTTAAGCCAGAAGGCCAAAGAATTCGGTATTTCCCTCGAGGGGCTTCACATTCAAAATCCATTGACATCGAAGAATCTGGCAGAGTACAGGGTGCGGTTTTTCCAGAAGAGGAAGCATAAAGGTATCACGGAGAAAGAAGCGGAGGAGGCTGCCAGCCAGCCTCTTTTTTTCGGAGCTATGATGGTCGCCGAGGGTGATGCAGACGGCAGCGTAGCAGGCGCCGTCAACACGACGGGGAATGTTCTCAGGGTCGGGATTCAGTGCATCGGTTTGGCGGAGAATATTACAATCGTGTCGAGCACCTTTTTAATGATCATTCCGGACTGGGAGAAACCTTTCACATACGCCGACGGAGCGGTCGTCCCCGATCCCGATCCGGATCAGCTGGCGAGTATTGCCATTGCGTCGGCCAAGACGCATGAAAGACTGACGGGCGATGAACCGATCGTGGCCATGCTGTCTTTTTCTACATACGGCAGCGCAGATCATCCGATGGTCGACAAGGTGAAAGAAGCGACTCGCCTGGTGAAGGAGCGTGCGCCCCATTTGAAGGTGGATGGAGAACTGCAGGTCGACGCAGCGATCATTCCTTCCATCGCCGCGAAGAAAGCTCCAGGAAGTCCGGTTGCAGGCAGAGCGAATGTATTCATATTCCCTGATCTCGATGCGGGGAATATCGCATATAAAATAACCCAGCGATTGGCCAAAGCAGAGGCCATCGGTCCGATCATTCAAGGGCTACGAAAGCCGGCCAACGATCTTTCGAGGGGCTGTAGTGTCGATGATATCGTAAACGTTGTGGCCATTTGTTGTCTTTTGGCAGAGTGAGCAATCTATTAAGAAAGCTATCAAGACGGTTGTAAAATTCATTTGAATTTTAAACAGGTTTGTCGAAAGGGCGATACCTATCGACAGCCTCGGAAAGGCCTAGGGCGGAGCTTATCGATGATCACGATTTTTATTTCTGCATTTGAATAGTCCTAAATATTTTTCTCTTTCTTTCCGATAATCGAGTCCCAGGATTCCATTGACAACCTTACCGGTCGAGAGAGCGGACGTTTTGCACTATTTTCGGAGCGTTTATGGCACGCGTCAGTTTGAATGATGAAATTTTGGTTCGAGGAAGACATTTGCATCTTCAGACGAATACCATCGAAGAGCTGTCGAAAATCATCAGTACACTTTTTGATTCTGGGAGGGTCATTAAAAAGGCAGAATACACGTACAATCCAGATATGCCTCCAGACCGATTGAAAGTCGTTGTAAAAAGTATCCATTCAAAGCGAATCGATGTGATCCAAGGGCTGTATCTCTGTTTGGAAAGAATAAAAAGCGGTGTTGTTGAGAACGCAGATCGACTCAGAAAAGATTTTCTCGAATGGAACTTGAAAGAAGAAGCCGGAGTCGTGTTTCGATACATTGAGAAATGAACCGATACTTGTGGATCAGAAAAGACTTACATGGTATAGATTTGACCGAAAACAGGAGTTGAACGAATTTTGACCAGGTTCATTCATTAAAACGAAACAAACACTCGCAGAATTCTGAAAAAGGAAGCGCATATTTTTCAATTTTCAGGCTATTATTTGGTCTAGACTACTCAAACGCGCGGGATGGTATGCTATTTGCCAATCTAAGGTAAGCCTGTTTTATTCAGTTTGTCTAATCTAAGAATGTATGATAAACTATGGTTTGTATCTCATTTATTCTTGATTCAATGAAGAATAAACGAATTGTTCAGCTG
>JBDRSZ010000061.1:0-2351 GCA_043824415.1 bacterium
GATATGCAAGAAAAAAATGAAAAAATGCACTCTCATTTTTCAAGTGAAAAAGTATGGTGTATTCAGGGATTGAATCCATTATGAACTCTTGACTCTTTCTTTCTAGGGTTTTATATTGAGGATATCGTGTCCTATTTTTAAATGGAAGGAATCGCCATGAATGCCGTTCGAAGATTTCATCCGATGGCCGAAGTTTTTCGGTATAGAGGCTTTTTATGGAGCGTGTGCGCGGGCCTCGTTTTTGCGTTTTCCTTGCCTTCTCTGGTTCTTGGACAGAAGCCTAAGATTCGAATCGTGTATCCGCTGGAAGATCAGGAAGTGGCAGCGAAGGATTCGACGTTCATTTTCGGTTCGGTCACTCCGGGATCGGAACTCCGCATCAACGGCGAGGCTGTTCGGGTGTATTCCAACGGCAGTTTTTTGGCGTATCTGCCGGTCTCGCTCGGTCGTTTCTCGTTCCGATGCATGGTTGTATCGGGCGCGGACACGACGGTCGCGGAACGGAGGGTGTTCATCCCTTATCGGATGCGCGCTTATCCCACGGATTTCTTGGGATTCGATACGACGTATGTCTACCCGCGTGAGTCTTCTGTTCTCAGGCCGGGGGATCTTCTGGAAGTCTCGATCAAAGGAACGCCGGGATGCCGTGCTTTCTTCGACATTGAGGGGTTGGCCTGGGAGATTCCGATGGCGGAGCGGCTGCCCCTGCCTCAGTTTCCCTGGGGTGAAGCTGTTTTCGGTGAGTTGAAGGTCGATTCCAATTTTGTGAAGGGGATTTATACGGGGATATACCAGATCCAACCGTGGGACATCGTGCGGGATGCGAAGATTGCGTTTACTCTGGTGAGTACCGATTCGGACAGTATTTCCGTGGGGGCGAAGGGCAGGCTCACGGTGCAGAGCTCACCCGTGCCGACGGTTGCGGTGCTGACGGAGGAGACGGTCATTGCGAGGCCCGATCCGGGACAGGCTTACGCCTGGTTTCTGCCGCGCGGGGTGAAGCTGTGGCTCACGGGGTCGAGGGGCGTGTGGCATCGGGCGCGGCTGGCGGAGGGGCAGTTTGCCTGGGTGCCCGAAGGATCGTTCCAGGTTCTTCCTCCGGGAACGCCGGTTCCGCGCGGCGTGGTCCGGTTCGTCAGGGCAGAGGGGATGGAGGACCGCGTACGGATTTCAGTTCCGCTGGGAGAACGGCTCCCATTCCACATCCTGCAGAAGACGAATCCCGCCTCTTTGATCGTCACGCTGTACGGCGTGTGGGCGGACACGGATTGGATTCCCCAGGATTTTTCTGATCCCATCATCCAGGATATTCGATGGAGGCAGGCGGCAAGCGGCGTGTACGAGCTGGAGGTTCTGCTGAATCAGGATCAGCAGTGGGGGTACGATCCGAGGTATGACGGCACGACTCTGCAAATCGATATCAAGCGCAAGCCCATTATTTCCCGTTCGGTCTTTAAGAATATTGTTGTCTGTCTTGATCCGGGCCACCATCCGGATACGGGGGCTGTCGGGCCGAGCGGGCTGGAGGAGCGCGAAGTCAACCTGGCTGTGGCGCGGCAGCTTAGGACGATGTTGGAGGAAAAGGGAGCTGTCGTCGTGATGACGCGTGAGAGCGAGGAAGGCATCTCTTTGCGGGCCAGGCCGAAATTGGCTGCAGCTGTGGAGGCGGATGTGCTCATCAGTATCCATTTCAACGCGCTGCCCGACGGCGTGAATCCCTGGAGGAACAACGGGAGTTCCATCTATTATTTTCACCCGATGAGCAGCCGACTGGCAAGGCTCATCCACAAAGAGGTGCTGAAAGAACTCGGACTGCCTGATTTTGGCATCTATTATGCGAATTTGGCCCTGTGCCGGCCCACGCAGATGCCGGCAGTCCTGACGGAAGAGGCGTTTATGATGATTCCCGATCATGAAATGCGATTGGCTCAGCCTGCATTCCAGAGAAAATGTGCGCGGGCGATTTTCAAGGGATTGGAGAAGTTTTTAAAGGAGAATCGCTGATCCATGCCTTTTGGTGCGTCCAGGTTTTGGCTTGCGATTTTCAGCGTTTTTTTGTATACTGAATTCACACTTATGACGGATTTGTTTTGATCCAGTCGGATGCATGAGTTCCCTCATGTGATCCGATGCAGGATGGGAGGGAGGGCTCATCCACACTAAGTGCTCTTTTTCTTAAATACTGTGACGTATTTGCAGTAGTACATACAGGTTGATAGCAAAATGAACGTGCACCCCCTTTAAGGGGCTTGCATGGTTCAGGAATATTGTTTATTTTCATCAATTCATAGTACATTTAACTGCAAGGATTGTGATGCTGAAAAAAAGCTTATCCAAATCCGCAAACACGT
>JBDRSZ010000062.1:0-6242 GCA_043824415.1 bacterium
GGGAAAAGTCCTCTGCAATTAGCTGAATTCGATACTTCCAAACTCAATTGGTAGATGTTTTCAAAGAACAAATCAGATTAGTATTTCCTTATATGTTTGCCTTAAAAAAACACAAACGTGGTACGCTACCATTGAAAAAAATCAACACAATTTTGGTACGCTTCCTAAAATTTCTCCTTCCCGCAGAGGCTCAACCTCTGCGATATAAAATACCAGTTGAACCTATACGCACTATAGATACAAACGTTTGAAAGGAAACAAACATGCAAAAAGAAGGATTCTGGTATCCGCTAATCGTCGGTGTGGGCATTGCGGTTGCTGGCCTAAGTATCGGCATCGGATTCTATCAAGGGCGGGCAACCGACCGGTATGTCACTGTGAAGGGCCTGGCCGAACACGAGGTCAACGCCGATCTGGCCATCTGGCCCATCACATTTAATGTGGCCGAGAACGACCTGACCGTACTGCAGAAAGGCATCGATAACAGCCGAAGGACGATCACGAACTTCCTCCTCGAATCGGGATTTCAGAAAGAGGACATCTCTTACTCAGCTCCCAAAATCACAGACACTCAAGCCGAGCAGCAGTACGGCACGCAGCGTCAGAATCCGTACCGGTACATCGCCCAGGCGACTGTCACGACGCGGTCAAAGAACGTCCAGCTCGTCAAGCAGACGATGGAGTCGTCCGGGGAGCTTGTCGGCAAGGGCGTCGTCCTGGCTGCCCAGAGCTGGGAAAACCCCACGGAATTCCTGTTCACGGCCCTGAACGACATCAAACCCCAGATGATCGAGGAGGCAACGAAGAACGCCAGGGAAGCGGCCGAGAAGTTCGCGAAGGATTCGGGGAGCAAGGTCGGCAAAATCCGAAACGCCACGCAGGGCTATTTCTCCATCGAAGACAGGGACAGAAACTCACCAGACCTCAAGATCGTCCGCGTTGTCACGACGGTCCAGTACTTTTTGACGGATTAATCTAATATTGGCGATAGTGTGTTTAACCTGATCTGTTCGGAGAAGATCTTTTACCTCGTAGAGACTCGGCTTCTGTGAAAAGAGTAAGGAGATTAAATAGGAGATAGAAACATGGCTTTTTTAAATCTGCTCGATAAAGAAGAGATAACCATCGTGAACAAATGCCTGGAAAACGTCCGGTTTTCTGAAGGGACCTGTGTCATGGAGCAAGGCAGCGAGGGCGATGGATGCTATTTTATTGATGAAGGCACGGTCCGCGTCGAGTACGACACAGGAGAGACAGACACGGACGTTGTGCTTAACTATCTGGAACCCGGCATGGTGATGGGTGAATTTGCACTCATCGACCACGAGCCTCGTTCAGCCAGTCTCTACGCACACACGGATGTGAAGGCGCGATGGCTCTCACTCGAAAAGTTCGAAAGACTCCTTGTCGATCATCCCCGTATCGGCATCCACTTACTCCTGGCCTTTTCCCACAATCTCATTCATATTGTACGGCACACCAATAAGCAGTTGGGTGATTTTATGACTATGGAGGGGTCTACAGCTCTTGTTGATGAGATGATTGCAAATGCGCATAAGGCCCAGAAAACTTTTCAAGACTGGCCGGAGGAAAAAGTAGATGCTCTGTTGAAGGACATGGTGATGGCTATTGTGGACAATGCCGAAGAACTGGCCGCTAACACTGTGGAAGAGAGTGGATTTGGTGTAGTTGCCGATAAAGTGGAAAAAATCCGTTTTGGCAGTCAATGTGTTTATGATATCTTGGCGGGGAAACCGGCACATGGGATGATCCGATTTAATCCGGCCGATATGATCGAAGAAATCGCCAGCCCCATGGGCGTCATATTCGGTATCATTCCTCTCACCAATCCTGTCCCCACCATGATATTCAAGACGCTCATCTGTTTGAAATCACGCAATGCTCTGATCATGAGCTGCCATCGCAACGCCATGAAGGTGGGAAATCAAGCCGGTGAAATCATTCAAGAAGTGCTCAAGATACACGGGGCACCCATCCAACTGGTTCAGTGGATTCGAACACGGTCCAGCCGTAAACTGACCAACATGTTCATGCGGCACAAGGACATGTCCTTCATTCTGGCGACAGGCGGACCCAGCATCGTGAAGGCGGCCTACAGTTCGGGCACTCCTGCCATCGGCGTCGGTGCAGGCAACGCGCCGGTTTTCATCGCCAAAGATGCGGACATCGATGTAACCGCCGAGAAGATCGTATCCAGCAAGAGTTTTGACAACGGTGTGATCTGCGGTTCCGAGAACAATCTGGTGGTGGATGCTTCGGTTCATGATGCGTTCCTGGCTGCCCTGAAAAAACACGGCGCCAGAATCCTCAACGCGGAAGAAGTGGAGATTCTGTCACAAAAAATGTATGATACCGAGAAAGGCAGGTTCAATGTCTTCATGATCGGTCAATCGGCCCGGGTGATCGCCCAGAAAGCAGGAATCCCCGTGGAAGATTCGACCCGACTCCTTGTCGTTCCTCTGGGGCTCGACCAAGTTTCGGGACCCTTCGGACATGAAAAACTAGCACCCGTACTCTCTCTGTTCACAGTCAAAGATGAGGAAGAAGCCTTTGAACTCTGCAGGGACATATTAATCCAGGAGGGAAGTGGGCATACCGCGATCATTCACACCCATGATCGGGAGTTGGCCAAACGGTACGCAGAGGCCATGTCAGCCAGCCGGATTCTCGTGAATGTGGGTGGATCACTTGGGTGCATCGGCGGAAGTAACGGATTACAGCCCTCATTAACGTTGGGATGTGGCACCCTCGGTGGGACATCCACAACAGACAATGTCACGTATAAAAATCTACTGAATATCAAGCGTCTGGCGTATGCGATGTAACTGTCCCACAAAAGCTCATCCTCTGTAGAGACATCAGTGAAATTTCGTTGCTGGAAACCACGTCCTCGGACGACAATGAGGATTCACAAGTCCCGCAGAGGCTCAGCCTCTGTGAACACAGGAAAATCAGAATAAGGAATATGCTCTTATGAAAATCAAAACATTCCGAATCATTTTTTGTCTGTTATGGACTTTTCAAATTTCTGTTTTACCTGCGCAAACAAAAATGGAATCATTCAAAAATAAGGATAAAAAAGAGCTGATTGAGAAAATCAGTGACTTGTTGAAAGATAATTATGTCTTTCCTGATTTGGGGGAGAAGTACGGACGAGAAATTCTGACAATATACAAGTCGGGTGAATTCGGTAAAATAAGCAATCCGAAAGCATTCGGCGAGAATGTCACGTCCGCCCTGCAAAAAATCACCAACGACAAACATATTCTATTTCGACTGATCGAGGCGAGTGACCTGGGTGAGAGCAAAGAAGGATCACTTCATCATCCAGCTCGATATTTTCGTCTGGGGCAGAGAGAACATTGTGGGATTTTCCGGCTGGATTGGATTGAGAATGAAATCGGGTACATGGATTACAGACGATTTTACTATCATCAAGAAGCAAAAGAGATGCTTCTCAATGCTATCCGGTTTCTTTCGCCTGCAAACGCAATCATTATTGATCTTCGGGAAAATCGAGGTGGTTCTGGAAAGCTGATTCCCTTATTGCTCAGTTACTTTTTTCCTTATCCCACGCAGTTGACCGGAACTTATTATCGAAAGGAAGATGTGACTGAGGAATGGTGGACTTTCGAAAAAATAGAGGGAAAGCGGCTTTTGGATGTTCCTCTATTAGTCTTAATCGGTCCAAAAACGTTTTCTGCCGCGGAGTATCTGGCATACGATCTGAAGGTGCGGAAAAGAGCGACGTTCATCGGTAAACCGTCAGGAGGGGGAGCGCATTCGGTCGATCTGTTTCCTGTGGGAGAGCATTTTGAGATCTATATTCCGACGGCACGCGCTGTGAATCCGGTGACCGGAAGCAACTGGGAGGGGACGGGTGTTGTTCCGGATATTCCTGTTCCGAGCGAAGCTGCTCTGGATACGGCTGTTGTGCTTGCAAGAAATTCAGTTCAAGAATTCGGGAAAATGAAGGATGCCAAAATAAAAATAGTTGTGGATGAAATGCAGAAACAGTTGGATGAAGCTGAATCCCTTTACAAAAAAGGCAAGAGCGATGAAGCTGAATCTCTTTTGGATATTGCTTTTCAAACCGGATCTCAGGCGGATTTGCTCAATGAGTTTTTTATTCAGGTACTGGCGTACCATTATTCATCCATCCAAGCTCACAAAATGGCCATTGGAATACTGAATAAACAGGTTGAATTATTTCCCGAATCGCGGAGTGCCTATGAATCGTTGGCGTGGTCTTATTATCAGCAGGGGGAAAAAGAGCTTGCGATGAAAAATTTCGAGAAAGTATTGGAATTGGATCAAAACAATTCAGTTGCGAAAGAGATGATTAAAAAACTGAAGTAAGAAACTTTTGAGGAATCACCAGCCCCTTGGAGACTCCATTTCTGCGAAAATAGGTTTTACAAAGAAATACTTGACAGAATGCATAATATTATGCATATTTATATGCATACTTTCAATATATGGAGATCAAGATGAGAACAACATTAAATATCGAAGACACTCTGCTAAACAAGGCTTCAAAACTAACGGGGATCAAGGAAAAAACATCTCTTGTTCGTCTCGGACTCGAAGCGTTGATTGCAAGAGAAAGTGCCAAAAGATTGGCTAAACTTGGTGGTTCCGAGAAGGATTTAACAGAAATACCAAGAAGAAGATAAGAGTATGGTTCTCGTTGATACCTCCGTATGGGTTGATCACTTTCGGAATAAAAACGCTCAATTGATTTATCTTCTGAATAAAGGTGACGTATTTTGCCATCCATTTGTTATCGGAGAAATTGCTTGTGGCAATGTCCAAAATAGAGTTGAGATTCTTTCTCTGTTACATTCTTTGCCCCAATCCTTGACGGTCGATCATGAAGAATTATTGGTATTTATCGAGAAGAATGATATGATGGGGCAAGGGATTGGGTATATTGATGTTTCACTCCTTGCTTCTGCCATATTATCTGGTTTAACTTTGTGGACGCTAGATAAGAGACTAAAAACCATCGCTGCAGAGTTCAATATTGCATACAAAGAAAAATAATTCAAGTCTGGTAAATGAGTCTCGCAGAGACCGAGTCTCTGTGGGAAGAGGAATGAAAGATTACCATATCAATGTATTTTATAGCGACGATGATGAGGGGTATATTGCCGATATACCCGATTTGAAACATTGCTCTGCTTTTGGCAACACGCCAGAAGAGGCTTTAAAGGAGGTGTTGAAGGCAAAAGAGGCATGGCTTGAAGCAGCGCGCATGAATGGAAAACCAATACCAACTCCTCATTTTCGACCATTGATATATCAAGTTGCATAAGTCATTGTGCCTCGCAAGCCAATGAATTTTACTCCTCCGCATTGGCTCCTGCCTCTGCAGGGATGGAGCCATCAACAAGCTGTGCCGCATTTTTGCGGAGTCGATCTGTGCGGCCTATCGGATCGTCCGAGGGGATGGATAAATGGGCACGATGATCAACCTGCATATTGGAAGGCAGACGTTTGATTTCGATTGCGGAGCGAAGGCCCTGCAAACAGTCATGGCGTATTACGGGGTCGATGTCCGCGAAGACGAACTGATTCAGGAACTGGGAACAGGCAAGGACGGTACCCGCGTGGATAGAATGATATCCGTTGCCGAGGCCAGTGGGTTCCGCGTGGAAGCGAAACAGCGCCTGTCCATCGAAAAAGTGAAGGGCTATGTGGACAAAGGACATCCGGTGATCGTTTTGCTGCAGGCATGGGCGGAGAGATACATGACCCTGAAAGACTGGCAGAACGACTATGACGACGGACATTATGCCGTCTTAATAGGTCATTCGAAGGGAGTCCTGATTTTCGAAGATCCGGCTTCCTTTCGGCGCACCTGGCTCAAGGAAAACGAGTTTCTGGCGCGCTGGCATGACCTGGATTCAGAAAGAAATCGGAAGGTCGAACGATTCGGCATGGTTCTGTTGGGAAAGGAACCTTTGAAACGAACAGCGGAGCATATGGATTGACGGTCATCAATCTCTGAAATGCCGCAGAGGCTCAGCCTCTGTGAAAACAGGTCGAAAGCCGCAAGGGCATGAGCCCTTGCGGGACGAGTAAATCTAAGAAGATAATCACATGCATCGTCGAAGCATAAGAATAAGAAAAAATCCTATTGTAATCATAAAAAAAGTCGAAGTGTCAAAACACTCAAAATTTACAACATATTTCATCGGACCAGCAACACTTATGGT
>JBDRSZ010000063.1:0-16911 GCA_043824415.1 bacterium
TCCGGACAATGTCCGCGCCCCCGTCCGTCGAGGCGTTGTCGACAACAAAGACCTCCCGGGAAGGATCCGCGCCCGGACCAAGGGAATCGAGGCACATCCCGACCACAGCGGCCGTATTGTAAGTGACGATGATGATCGAAATTTCCGGATCGGTGTTCTTCATGGATATCACGCCTCTTTTTTCTCTCCATTCTTCTGGCGGGTTCTCTACCATAAAACCTATTTTTTCTCACGGATTAATATACCCCTCCTCTCCTCCTGAGCCGCCTCCCCCGGAGTTATAAAAATTTCGCGGTTTTCATAATCCCCGAGCTATGATATAGAGTCTCGGTACCGCCCACCGGCGGATAACGACACATGAGGAAGGCGTATCCATCATGAAAATACTGATAACCGGCATTACGGGCTTCGTGGGAAGTCATCTCGCCGATTACATCCTTGGCCTCAACGAGGGTCATGAGGTCTATGGCCTGTGCCGCTGGCGCAGTCCTCGGGAAAACCTCGCCGCTTCCTACAGCCGCATCTCCCTTGTCGAAGCGGACCTCATGGATCTCGGCTCCCTGATTCGCCATCTCGAGGCTATCAGGCCCGAGGCGATCTTCCACCTCGCCGCCCAGAGCTATGTCCTGACGAGTTTCAACGCCCCTGTCCAGACACTCTGGTCCAACGTCATCGGCACCGCAAACCTTCTGGAAGCGGTCCGGATCACGAAGATCGATCCCGTCATCCACATCTGCTCTTCATCGGAGGTGTACGGACAGGTCCGGCAGGAGGATGTCCCCATCCGGGAAGAGTGCCCCTTCAAGCCGGCCTCACCCTATGCGGTGAGCAAAGTCGGCGAAGACATGATCGCTTTTCAGTACTGGGTGTCGCACGGTATCCGGACCATCCGGACACGCATGTTCACCCACACGGGACCGCGGCGGGGGGATGTATTTGCCATGTCCTTCTTCGCCAAGCAGATCGCGGCAGCAGAGCTTGGAATGCGGGAGGCCGTCATCCGTGTCGGGAACCTCCAGTCCGTGCGGACCTTTTGCGATGTCCGCGACGCCGTCAAGGCCTACTGGCTTCTCGTGCGCCAATGCACACCGGGAGAAGTCTACAACATCGGCGGCAACCGCACTATGACCATCGGCGAGGCGCTTGACATCCTCCTGTCCTTTCCCAAGACCGCTTTCGAGGTGGTCGTGGACCCGAAGCTCCTCCGGCCGTCGGACGTCACCCTCCAGATCCCCTGCACCGATAAATTCCGGGCGGTCACGGGCTGGGAGCCGGAGATCCCCTTCGAGAAAACCCTGGAGGACATGCTCATCTACTGGCGCGACGAATTGTCGCGAAACCCCTGGAAGGCCCTGACGGTGGTGAAGTAATCGGAGGATGCGTAAGGCATATCGGCTTGAATGGTGATACCATGGATCCGAAGTTAAGGATGATCAAGAGAAAGTAGGAAACAGAATGGAAAAAATAAAAACCGAAAAGCATGATGCAATTATTCTGTCGAGTTCCGACGAGAAGGCTGTTTTGAAAATGTTTGTGGATCATCTTAAGAATGCTTCTCTGCCGGAAGATGAGCTATTCCCTAATCTTGGACTTTTCTTGACATCAAAAAATCTATCAAGAATACTATTCTTCTATGAGATCTACAAAAAGATCCTCCATTCACACGGTATTATTGCCGAGTTCGGGGTCCGCTGGGGACAGACGCTTTCTGTAATGTCCGCTCTCAGGGGGATTTTTGAACCTTTCAACAGGCATCGTAAAATCGTGGGCTTCGACACGTTCGAGGGGTTCAAGGGACTATGTGAGCAAGACGGCACCCTCTGTAAATGTACGGACGGATCATTCTCCGTCGGCCCCCGTTACGAGGATTACCTGAGCGAAATCCTGCTCATGCAGGAACAATTGAATCCCATGTCCCACCTGAAGCGTTACGAACTAGTGAAAGGAGATGCGGTAAGGACAGTACCGGAATATCTGAGGATGCACCCCGAGACGATTATCTCTCTCGCCATTTTCGATTTTGATATCTACGCGCCCACCAAAGCCGCACTTGAGGCTATCAGGCCGCATCTGTGCAAGGGAAGTATCATCGTCTTCGATGAGCTGTGTGACGATATCTTCCCCGGGGAGACGGTAGCCCTTCAGGAAACCATCGGGCTGAATAACCTGCGATTACAACGATATCCCATGACAGCACGGATATCGTATCTGGAGATGGAATGATACCAGCCTGCAAAGCAATCAGAGAAGAAATACTGCATATAGCGAAGATAAGTGGTCATGGTCATATACCCACTTGTTTTTCTGTCGTAGAGATCCTTTACGCTATTTACAACACAATCAGACACGATCCGCTGAAACCCCAATGGGAAGAAAGGGACATTTTTATTCTCAGTAAAGGACACGCCGCTCTTGCCCACTATTTAGTTCTCGCGCAGTTCGGATATTTCGACAGGAAGGAAATAGACTCATTCGGTAGTTTCCTGTCTGATTTCGGGTGTCATGCGGATCGCTTCAAGATACCGGGGATAGAAGCGTCGACAGGTTCTTTAGGGCACGGGATCGGACTGGCAGTGGGCACGGCACTGGCTTTCAGGATAAAGAAGACGGACAGAAGCGTTGTTACCTTGATCGGTGACGGAGAATCGAATGAAGGATCTGTCTGGGAGGCGCTCCTTGTGGCCGAAAGTCTCAAACTCGGCAATCTCACGATTATTTACGATAATAACATGTCTCATCCCAGAGGACTTCAAATACAGAACCCGGCCGAACACTTTAAAGGGTTCGGTTGTCATGTCGTGGAGGTGAACGGGCACGATGTGAATGCTCTGACGGCGGAGGTTAGGAATCAGGGATCTACAGTGAAGGTCGTTGTGGCCAATACCAAGAAGGGTTTCGGATGCGCAACGCTAACAGACAATCAATATGAATGGCATAGAAGATCGCCGAATGACGGAGAGTATGTCAAATTGATCGAGGAGCTCAATGAGGAGACAATTTAAGGAGACAATATTATCGCTTTCGAACAATGACGACAGGATCGTTTTGGTATTCGGGGATGTGAGCGTCTATCTCTTTAATGATTTTAAAAAGAAATACCCTGACCGGTTCTACAATATGGGCATCTGTGAAAATACGCTCATCAGTGTTGCGGCGGGACTGAGTTCGCAAGGTTTCTTCCCTTTTGTGCACACCATTACGCCATTCGTCACGGAAAGGAGCTTTGAACAGATCAAGCTTGACATGTGTTACAATGAGTTTGGCGGCAATATCGTCACCTGTGGCGCTTCGTTCGACTATGCCTGGGACGGCGCTTCGCATCACTGTTATACCGACCTTGCTATACTGCGCCTCCTGCCGGGCATGGAAGTAATTCAACCCGGATCCAGGAAGGAACTCGATGCCCTCATGCGGAGCCAGTATAATAATGGGAAAACGACCTACTTTAGGCTCTCCGACCATCCACATACCATAGATGTTCCCGTCTCTTTCGGCAGGGGGGTCGTTATCAAGGATACGGCAGCACCGGTGACGGTGATGACTGCAGGCCCTCTGCTCGAAAATGTTCTTGAAGCGTGCAAAGGGATTGATGTCAATATCATCTATTTCCATACCATCAAGCCGATCGACAGGGAATTAATTGTGAAATATCGACACACAAGAATACTGGTCATTCATGATGCGTTCGGCCTCTATGAAGCGATTGCGGAGGTTCCCAATCTCTCGCTTGCTTATCACGGTATTCCCGATGCATTCTGCAGTTTATACGGGACGCTGCACGATATTCGCGACAGGCTTGGCTTGGACGCGGCTTCAATCCGGAAAAGAATTGTTGAGCATCTCAAAAACAGCAATTAACCTATGTTTTATCGTAATAAAAAAGTGCTCGTTACGGGCGGAACAGGCTTTATCGGGAACCACATCGTACGGACCTTATTGGAGAAGGGCGCCTGTGTGCGCGTTCCTACGCATGTAAGCCCGTTGAGTCCCGACCTCACCACCGTTGAAACGGTGCGTGCGGATCTTATGCGATGGGAGGACTGCAAAATCGCTACCTGTGGCATCGATTTTGTCATCCATGCGGCCGGCACGGTCGGAGCAGCAGGGGAGGGAGATTATCAAGTAATGGAGGGGATAACAAAGAACCTCACGCTCACCGCCAATATGCTGCGGGCGGCATGGGAAGAAAGGGTTCAGAAGATCGTCATCTTTGGAAGCAGTACCGGATACCCTGCATATAGCCATCCTGTCAAGGAAGCGGAAATGTGGCTGGATGAACCACATCCATCCTATTTCGGCTATGGCTGGATGCGCCGATATTTAGAAAAACTCGGAGAGTATGTTTCCAGGCAGTCGCAATGCACCGTGGTGGTCATAAGACCGTCAGCGGTCTATGGGCCGGGAGATAATTTCCGGGAGGATACGAGTCACGTAATACCGGCATTGATTAGAAGAGCCGTGCAGGGGGAGAGCCCTTACGTTGTCTGGGGTTCGGGAGGCGAGGCAAGGGATTTTATTCATGTCACCGATTTTGTGAACGGATGCCTGCTTGCTCTCGAAAAATGCACCCATTTCGATCCTATAAATATAGGTGTGGGTAAAGTAAATACGATTCGGGAAATCGTTGGTCTCATTCTTGATGCCGTCGGACAGAAAGACATACCCGTCTTTTTCGACAGCACCAAACCCGTCACCATACCCTTCAGGATGATAGATATCGAAAAAGCGGTGCACTTGCTTGAGTTTGAGCCGCAAATCTCGATTGAAAGGGGAATTAGAGATACTGTTCAGTGGTATAGGGGTACGCTCACGGAACCGAATACATAGGAACGGTATATGATATCAGACGGTGTGCTGAAGGAATTCAATAAAAAAAATGTGCTGGTCACCGGTGGTTCCGGTCTTATCGGGCGGCAGATAGTCGACCTGCTTGCGGACGCCGGCGCGTGTATACGAAGTGTATCGCTGGATCGCATCATTGTAAATGCGAACGTGGAAAATATCGTCGGAGACCTTACGAACTTGGAGTTTTGTAAAGAGATTGCCCGCGAGATGGATTACCTATTCCATCTTGCCGGAGTTCAGGGTACGGTGCAAACCTCATCATCGAAACTTGCCAGCCATTTTGTGCCGACTCTGATGATGAACACCAATATGCTCGAAGCGGCACGTTTAAGCAAAGTTAAGAAGCTTGTGTATACCAGCTCAATCGGCGCATATGCCGAGAGCGCTGTTTTACGGGAAAGCGATTACAAGATTGATAGTTTGCCAATGTCGTTTGCCGGCTGGGCAAAAAGAATGGCCGAGCTTCAGATCTATTCGTACAGAATGCAGTATGGGATCGATACCTTTTCCATCGTAAGACTGTCAAATATCTATGGCCCGGGAGATAATTTTAATCCTGAAACAGCGATGGTAATACCATCATTGATGTATCGGATTCTTAAAGGCGATGATCCTGTCGTTGTATGGGGAGATGGCACGGCGGTAAGGGATTTCCTTTACAGCAGAGATGCCGCTGAAGGAGTAGTGCTCACCCTTCACCATGGAACAGCTAGTGACTTTGTCAATATCGGCAGCGGGAAAGGCATTTCTATTTGGGATATAATGATCGCTCTGCGATCGTTTATCAATTTCAATTATACGTTTGACGCATCCAAGCCATCCGGCGCTTCGATGAGGGTAATGGACATCGCAAAAGCGAGAGAGACGCTGGACTTTATTCCATCGACAGACATCACTACGGGATTAAAGAATACGTGGGAGTGGTTTGTGAGTCACCCCGGGGAACATGAAAACAAGATGAATTATTTTCTGGCCTGAGAACGATTACGGTGACGATAACGAAGATCAAAATCGGTCTCGTAGAGATCGGGGATTCGTTTGGAGAACAGTATTATTTCCCGTATTCCCTTGGTATCCTACGGGCGTACGCGGAAAAAAAACTTGCATCCAGCGGGAAGTGCACATTCCTGCCGATTATCTATAAACGGGGCAATATCGAAAAATATTGCGATCGCCTTTCCGGAGCAGATATAATCTTTTTTAGTGCATATCTATGGAATTTTAAGGTGAGTCTGGAGATTGCACGAAGAGTCAAGGGAGAAAAACCGGAGATAATGACGGTGTTCGGGGGGCCCCAGATTCCAGAATCAAATGAAAGGTTATCTGTATTCCTGAGGAAGTATCCCTTCGTCGACATAGCGGCGTTTGGAGAGGGCGAAACGCCTTTCGTAAGGATAATAGAGAAATTCCGGGACAGGGAATGGGATAGCGTGCCCTCAATCGGCTACAGACGCCCCGATACTACCATTGCATTTAACGAATTCAAGGAAACTATTCAAGATATCAACGATATCCCATCACCCTATTTATCAGGCGTCTTTGATGAACTTTTAATGCAAAACCCTGAAGAGAAATGGCAGGGAAAGATTGAAACAAACAGGGGATGTCCGTTCACCTGCGCTTTTTGCTACTGGGGGAAGAAGTCGGAGAAGAAGCTTAAACAATTTCACCTCGACAGAATTTGCCGGGAGATTGACTGGCTGAGCAAGAACAAGGTCGAATTTGTCTTCTGCTGTGATGCAAATTTCGGCATTCTCAGAAGAGATGTTGATATCGCGAAAAAGGTTGCTGACAATAAGAAGAACTCCGGTTACCCAAAAGCGTTTTCCGTTCAAAATACAAAAAATTCCCGGGAGCGGATATTTGAGCTCCAAAAAATTCTCAACGATGCAGGCCTTCAGAAAGGAGTCAATCTTGCCCTGCAGTCGCTCAATGAGGACACGCTGAAATACATCGAGAGAATGAATATCGATAATAAGACATATGCTGAATTGCAGAAACTCTTTACGGAAAGTACGATCCCGACATTTACTGACCTCATAATCGGCCTTCCCGGAGAAACCTATGAATCCTTCACGAGTGGCGTATCGGAAATCATCGCGAGCGGTCAGCACAACCGCATTCAGTTCATTAATTTGACAATCCTTGAAAATACCTTGATGGCTAAGCCTGAGTTTCAGCAAATACATGGTTTAACCACAGTGGAGACGGAACTTACCCCCCACCATTCATCACCGGACATGATGGGAGATATCGTTGAGACGCAGCACCTTGTCACCGCTACGCAGTCAATGCCCGGAAGGGATTGGATAAAAACGAAGGTGTTTTCATGGATGGCGTCTCTGCTGCATTTCGACAAGCTGTTGCAGATCCCTTTTATTGTTTTTCATGAGATATGCGGAATTGCATACAAAGATCTCATTGAAACGTTCATGAAAAGGGTGAATGGTCAGAACACGCTGGCCCATATTGTGTCGGTTTTCGAGGAAAAGGCCACCGGCATTCAGAGGGGCAGCAGTGAATACAGTATGTCAAGAGAGTGGTTGAATATAGCGTGGTATCCTGACGAATTAATGCTGATAACTATGAGTGCAGAAGCTGGAGGAGAAGATTTTTACCGAGAGGCAGAAGAGCGGCTACTGTTATCTGCAGGAGATTATGCGGAAGTGATCGAGCCTGCGGTAATTTCACAGGCTGTTCGTCTGAACCGCTCCGTAATGAAACAACCTTTTCTTACTGAAGATATCAGCATCAACAGCAATTACAACATATGGGAAATATATCAGGCAGCGCTTAGAGGTGAACATGCAACATTGGAAAAGGGCAATTTTGCGTACGTAATTGACAGGACAACACAGCATTGGACGAGTTGGGAGGAGTGGTGCCGCGAGGTAATTTGGTACGGCAATAAGAAAGGCGATTATATGTATTCCGTCACAAGGAGCGTTTAATGATTGATTCTGTGGAGAGAAAAAAAATCCTTTCTCGGGGGAAACCGGAACCAAAGGAAGTGCCTTGGTGGGGTGAGGTAAATTTTGGCGCTTGGTATACGGAGGCCGAGATTGAAGCGGCTGTCCAGGCAATACGGGATTCAATGCATTGGTCGGCAGGTTTTGGCGGGCCTAATCCTAAGACGGTTGCCGATTTTGAAGATGCGTTCGCCGAGTACTGCAGCGCCAAATATGCCATTGCCATTACCAACTGTGGCGTGGGTCTGGATATGGCCATGATAGGCCTTTGTCTGCAGCCGGGGGATGAGGTGATTTGTCCCGCCATTAACTACAAGGCATCTCAGATGGTAATACTTGACCGGGGCGGCACGGTGGTTTTCTGTGATATCGACCCGAAAACCTTAAATGTCGATCCTGCGGACGTAGAAAGGAGGATAACGCCGCGCACCCGTGCGATATGCCCGGTTCACCAGACCGGATTGGCGGCACCGATTGATGAACTCTTAGAGATTGCCGAACGGCATCCTCACCCCGTACACGGCCCTCTGAAAATAATTGGGGATGCTGCCCGAAGCTGCGGCGCCACTTACCATGGGAATAAAGTGGGCGCCAAGGAATGGGTAACGGCCTTTAGTTTCCACGGCCAGAAACTTATGACGACGCTTGGTGAAGGTGGGGCGGTTACCACAAACGATCCGGTACTTGCGGCACAGATGCGCGATTTGTGCCACTACGGCGGTGAATATGGCTGGGGCATGAATAATAGGATGAACAAGGTGCAGGCCGCCGTGGGTCTGGTACAGCTCGGACGCCTGGACGAAATGAATGGCATGCGGCGAAATGCCGCGTATCGCCGTAACGTGCTGTTGGATGGTGTGCCGGAGATTATCCTGCCCTATGAACCTCCCGATTATGAACATACGTATTATGTATATCCGATACTGGTCAAACCCGACTGGGCAGGGGCCAAACGTGGAAGGCTTCTGTCCATAATGCAGGAGAAGTTTGGCATAGTGTGCAGCGTAACGAATAAGCCAACCTATTTGCGTTGGCCCTATATTGCCGCTAAATGCGGTACACCTAAACTACCGGTGTCTGAAGATATAGGGCAGCGATTGTTCTGCCCACCGTTGCATCCGCTATTAAATGAGGAACAGGAGCTCTATATCTGTGCCAGCTTACTGGAAACGATAGACATGATTAAGAAGGAAATTGCATGACAATCTTCTGTCAAGCTGAAGAATTGAAGCATACTCTGGAAGCACTCTCCCACGTGGTATCCGTCGACGAGATCAGAGTCGAGGACGATATTATTAAATCTCTATCCATCGAGACCAGGGCGATAGGCAGGGTAACAGCGTGCCAGTTGGATGTACATGACGCGCCGAGGTTATTTAAATTCTACGCTGAAGGGCTTTCCGAAAAAGCGAGACGACTCTTCGCCCCGTATCCGCTTTTCCACACGCCACCGGTTTCTGCCGATGAACTGGCAGGGAGAATAGCGGATTGGAAAAAAGAAAATGATTGGACAGCGCTAAATCTGGTTAAGGACAATCGGATAATCGGGTTGGGATTGCTGAAGAGATTCAGAACAGAGCAGGTCACAAGTGCCATCGTGATCAGAGATGAATTACTGAAGAAAGGGTTGGGCCATCTCCTGCAAAGTGTCATCGTTGAACAGGCACGACTGCTGAAGTTAAAAGGATTCCATATCAAGGTAATATCAGACAATCAGGCGTCCGTGAGGCTTCATGAGAAATGCGGCTTCAGGCAGACAAGGATCCTACCGCCTCCCCTATACGAGGGAATATTACAGTACCTTAGCGACAGCGATAAAAAGAATGGTGCTGAAGCGGTGGACAGGCATGTCATGGAAATGGTTATAGAGTTGGAAACCATGACTGAAAAGACTAAATCTCTGAGCATTAAGGATTTCACTGAGGCATTTGGTGCTGATGAAGGCGAAGTATCTCGTTATTGCGGTGAGCTTTTAGAAACCCTCGATTTCAGATATAAAGAATGCTCTCCGGAAACCCGTAAGAGAATATTTCTCAATGCCATTAAGAAGTGCGACAATGCTGCATTATCGGTTTCGGGCGGCCACAGGTTAAATGACTGGCGCGCGGGGTGGGGGGAGATTCTGCAAGAATTCCATACCTCCGGCGGAGACCTGAAGATACTGGTGCCCAAAGACTTACATCCTGACCGCCCGTTACGATATAATAAGAATTATATCATACCCTTCTCCAGTTCGTTTGAGCATGATTTCGCCTTGGTTTTCAGGTACTGGTTATTTAAAAAGTATTGCAAGGATTATAATAACATCTACGAATTCGGGTGTGGGACAGGGCAGAACCTCGCCGTTTTGGCAGAACTATATCCGGAGAAACGGCTTTTTGGCATGGACTGGGTTCCCGAATCACAGGAGCTTCTTAAGGCGATTGTCGATAAGCACGGATGGCAGATAGAGGGCCACCGATTCGATCTTTTCGACCCGAATTATGAGCTGGAGATATTGCCCAATAGTTTGGTCTATACGTCTTCGGCTATGGAACAGTTAGGTGGCGATTACGGGAGCTTTTTGAGTTATCTGTTGGCGAAAAAGCCGAGCCTGTGCGTGAACGTAGAATGTACGCAGGAATATTATGATGAAAATACGCTGTATGATTATGTGGCGCTCAGATACCATAAGACAAGAAATTATTTGGACGGCTTTCTAACGCGACTCCGAGAGTTGGAAAAAGACAAAGTAATAAAGATCGTAGCCACACGGCGGACGGGGTTCGGCAGCCTGTATCATGAAGGTTACATGTATGTTATTTGGAAGATAGTATGAAATGATCCTACGGGAGGCAGTTGGAATTTACACTAAAAATTTCACGGGGTAGATATGGAAGTATCAAAAACAAAACTTGACGGCGTTTTATTAATAAAACCACCCACGATATTTGAGGATTTCAGAGGGACCTATGTCGAACTGTACAATGAAGAACTTTATTTAAACGCGGGAATAACGGTTAAGTTTATTCAGGATGACATTTCCGTATCCTCACGAAACGTCCTCCGGGGTATTCATGGCGATGCTGAGACATGGAAATTGATCTCATGTCTCCAGGGAAGATTCTATTTGGTTGTGGTCAACTGGGATAAAGACTCTCCCCAGTTTGGTGACTGGGCTTCGTTTGTCTTGTCCGACCAGAACAGACTGCAAGTCCTGGTCCCGCCCAAGTTCGGGAACGGGCACGTGGTGCTGAGTGAACTGACCATCTTCCACTATAAGCAGTCCACCTACTACGATCGTACGAGCCAATTTACCCTTTTATGGAATGACCCTAAGCTCAATATCTGGTGGCCTATCAAGAACCCTATACTGTCCATGCGCGATGAATCGGTCCTTCTTTAAAGGAAGTGTACCGAAAACCATTGAATAGGTGAGGAGTATTTTATGATCATTACGAGAACCCCCTTTAGGATTTCCTTTTTCGGCGGCGGGTCTGATTACCCGGTATTCTATAAAGAGCATGGCGGTGCCGTTTTAAGCACGACCATCAATAAGTACTGTTATATCACGTGTCGTATCCTCCCTCCATTTTTCGATCACAGATTTCGCATACGATATTCAAACAAAGAAGAAACGCAAACGATTGACGAGATTGTTCATCCTTCCGTGCGCGCTTGTCTGAAGTATATGGGGATAGATAAAGGCCTTGAAATCGTGCATACGGGCGATATTCCGGCAATGTCCGGTATTGGATCAAGCTCTTCATTTACGGTAGGTTTGCTCAATGCCTTATATGCCTTGAAAGGCGAAGTTGTTACCAAAAGGCGTCTCGCCTTTGATGCCATTCACGTTGAACAAGATCTGATCGGTGAGCCGGTAGGATCGCAGGACCAGACTGCTGCTGCGTTTGGCGGCTTCAATCGCATTGACTTTGGGGGGAAAAAAGACGGGATTTTCGTCCAGACCATTCCCGTTAAAAGTGAGAAGCTCGAATATCTCAATAGTTGTCTCTTATTTTATTTCACGGGATTCCCCCGGTATGCAAGTGAAGTAGCGAACGAGCAGATCGCGCAAACACCGAAAAAGATTCGGGAGCTCAGCTTGATGAAAGAAATGGTGGACGAGGCAATCACCATCCTCAACCAGCCTATTGAAAAATTCCATGAATTTGGAAAGTTGCTCCATGAGTCATGGATGGTAAAGAAAAAACTGACAACTCTCATTTCAAATGGAAATATCGACGATATTTACCAAGCCGCGATCAATGCCGGCGCCATTGGCGGCAAATTGTGCGGCGCCGGCGGCGGCGGATTTATGCTCTTGTTCGTTCCGCCTGAGAATCAGAATGGCGTGAAGGATACATTGAAAGACTTGCTGCTTGTTCCTTTCCGGTTTGAAAATCTTGGGTCGCATTTGATTTTTTATTCTACATAGCTGTTCCTGTAACCGCATTCAATTCGACCACTGAGAAGATGATGGAACCGTATTATCATGATTTAGCGCCTTAGGCAGTCAACAGGTTTAAAGCCCCAGGGGTGAATTTCGGAGAAATTGATGGGCAGGCAGGCCGAGATGGAGAAAATTGACGTTGTTATCCTCTGCGGAGGACTCGGCACGCGTTTGCGCGAAATTAGCGGAGACCTGCCCAAAGCCTTGGTACCCTTCGCCGGGCGGCCCTTCCTCGATTTTTTGATCGACTCCCTGCTGCCGTTCGGATTCAGGCGTTTTATCCTCTGCGTGGGCCATCTCCAGGAGAAGGTCCGCGCACACTTCAACATGCGGGATTACGAGGTCCTCTTTTCTGAGGAGGCGGAACCGCTTGGAACCGGCGGCGCCGTAAAGAATGCCAAGCCACATATCACGAGCCCGTCCTTCCTGTTGTTGAACGGCGATTCCCTCTGCCCGACCGATCTAAACGGGTTTCATGACTTCCATGTGCGGAAGGGAGGCGTCCTGTCGATCGTCCTGACCCGACCTCTCTCGGAAAACGCCTACGGCGTTGTCGAGCTGAACCGGGAGAATCGAATCGTGGCGTTTCGCGAGAAGACCGGAACGCGCAAGGGGAGTTTCATCAATGCGGGGATATATCTGGCCGAACGCGGTCTATTCGACCTCATGCCGGAGGCCGCCCGCTTTTCCCTGGAGACCGATCTGATCCCGGCGATTTTACCGCATGGTTGTTATGGCTTTGTCACCGAAGCTGATGTGATCGACATCGGGACACCAGAGAGGTACACCCGAGCGTTACAAAGAATGTCTCAGAAGCTCGTTGGACACGATAATGGTTCATCTCATTGAGGCGTACTTCCTCTATACGTAATCAGCCATGAGTCAGGAAAAGGTGATGATTTCAGATGGCAAACAGCGTCTATTTCATTGACACACAAGGCCCCCATAGAATATATATAGGTTACAGAAGCGAGGTCTTTGCAAATAATTAATATCATTTAGTATTAATAAATATGAGGTAAGGAAAGATGTGTAGTCGTGCAGATATAGAATTCGGGCGAGTCGTAATTAAAGAAGATGATGTCAGAGGCAAGTCCATTATAGAGGTCGGGGCTTATGACGTTAATGGATCTTTGAGACCTCACGTCCAATCATTGAATCCCGGCAAGTATGTGGGAGTTGATATTGCTACGGGACCTGGTGTCGATTTAGTCGCTGACGTGACAGATATTTTAAACCATTTCGAATACGGGTCGTTTGATATGGTTATCGCAACGGAAGTTTTAGAACATGTTAAGAATTGGCGGAAAGCTGTTTCGAATATAAAACACATCATCAAACCAGGTGGAATTGTAATTATAACCGTCCCATCAAAAGGATGCGGTTTCCACGGTTGTCCTGAGGATCATTGGAGATATGAAATGGAAGACATTAAAATGATTTTTTCCGATTTCATCATTGAAGAATTGTGGAAAAGCCCTGAGATCGAGGGCGTATTCTTAAAAGCAAAACGACCGGATAATCTGATTGAATTTGATACGTCCAATTATAAATTATTTTCGATCATGAAAAGACGACGAGCACTTGATAACAGGGGTGTAGAGATTCTGTTCTTTAATATCCGAATGCTCGTAAGAATAATTCGCAAAACACCCTACCATATTAAATATTTGTTCAAAGGTTCTTCCATTTGCGAAGTGGCCACTTGGATCAATCATCCGCCTTTACGTTATCCTATCTGATGCTTCTAATTCAAAGCGTGAGAGAGTTCGGAGGGTGTCTCTTATTTACTGGAGAGCCCCTATTGGTTCTTCATTTCTGATTGTTACCAGTGCGAAGACAATCAATAAATGATATGATCTAAGAGCTTCTGTAGATCGCGACGCAGCTTGTATTTGAGGCGATAGAGTAAGACCTTTTTCCGGTAGTGCCACAACTCGCTTTTTCCAATTTCATGGATTACGTTCGAATTGCCGTCCCGGAAACGGTGAACAACTTCCCCCGACAGGAATTTTCTTCGACATTCCTTCATATCACGATCAAATCTCTTTGAAACGGAATCTATGAGATCATAGTATTTTTCCTGTCGCTGGTTTTTGTGGGTGTAGCCGTAGAATGAAATGATTGGAAGGAAATACGGCATATAACCCATAGTATTTAATCTTAAATTAAAACCGAGAGATGCACTATACCGATAGGGTTCATCAGGATCGTTTTTAGGGAAATATTTCTCAAAAAGAGCCCGCCGAAAAATCGCATTCGTTTCCTGACACTGCTTAAGCGCCAACCAGAAAGGAAACCAATCCATTTTCTGCGGCGGAGCGTGTTGGAGGTATTCCGGCCAGGCGACCCTTCCGAGGTGTCCATCTTCAGATTTGGCCTGATTGATTCCCCAGACCCAGGAAACCTGGGGATCCATATCGAGAACGTCTACGGCCCTCTTGAACCAGTTGGGATCTGAAATACCGTCGGAAATGGCCAGATAAATAATATATTCCCCTCTGGACATATGAAACGCTTGCCAAAGGGCATCCAACACTGAATTATCTCCTTGCTCCTTTTCCGACACCCAGCGGATTTGCGGATACTCTTTCAAAATCTCGATGGTCTCGTCCGTTGAACCGCCGTCCTTGATGATCAGTTCGTAGTTCGTGTACATCTGCTTCAGAACGGAATCGATGGTCTCGCGCAGATATGGGGCGCTGTTGAGGCAGAAAGATATGACGGATATTTTCGGGTTGGCCGCGGGTGCCGCATCACGGATGAGTGACATGGGACCTCCTCTCACAGAAATTTCGCGTAGATACCCACGGGCTCACGCCCGTGGCACTTGAAGCGGAAAATTACTATGTTTTATCTGAGGGTTTTCGCACCCTCAGACTCCCGCGCAAGGAGCGCTTTCACCTACGGGCTTACGCCCGTAGTCCTCAGCGGATTTTTGATAGATGTCCCCCCAAAAGAGGGGGTCTCCCTCGGCTTCGATCCTCCTGATGAGCGATTCGGGGTTCATCCACTCTTCCTGAACGAATGTCATGGATTCGCCGAAGGAGGCGTTGAACACCGCTGGGCCGACAGAGAGGAGGTGGTCGATACAGGCCTTCGCGTCGCTGAAGAATTCCCGCGTGAATTCAAACGAGATAACAGGGATGGGCTTGGAGAGACCCTTCAAGACGGAGAGTTCGAAGCCCTCGACATCGATCTTGCAGAACGCGGGTGTTCCGTACCGGGTGATGAGGCGATCCAGCGTCGTCACCTCCACAGGAACGGTTTTTGTCCACTGATTTTTTCCGGCGAAGCGCCCCTCGCTCTTCCATCTCTCCGACATGGTGGAAATCGTCGGCTCCGCCTCGCAGATGGCAAGCTCGCCGCTGCCTTCGCGCTCTCCCATGGCCGCCCCGACAATTGTGGTCGGGTAGAAATACGGTGCGCGCAGTTTTAGATGGAGAGTTACCAATTCATGCACCCTTTCGGTATGTGCAGCGGGTTCCTAATTCCACCATGACCCACGTTTCCGCAAGCCCCCCTATCATCCCGGAAAGTCGGATGTCCCGATTCCGGTTGGCAGCAATGGCATTTCTCAAGTGAACCTTCCCGGCCTATCCGAAGATTAAGCGTTCGCCCGCATACTCCCCTTGATTGACCAGTTATATCACCCGCTCGACATATCTTGGAGATGCTGTTTCCCGGTTCTGTGCCCGGACAATTGTCCCCATCATATGCCCGCCATTTACCGAGAGCCCCTTCGCCCGCTCAAGGCGTTACCCTTTGCGGTGTGGCCTCATGGGTCACATGGGAAGGCATTACCCTTCCGTCATCGCTACTTCGAGCTCATGCGCCAGACCAAAATCCTCTCTCAGCCTCAGTTTTCCCTTGTACCAAGAGTCTTCGCAGGTTGTGACGAATCCCTGCTGGAAGTTGGCCCTTCCCGACGTTATCTCTGTGAATCCTTCTCCACGTGTCTGGACCCCTACCCCGGCTGCCTCTGTGGTGCGTTTACCCGTTTCTTCCCACAGAACTTCGGCCTTCCCGTCAAACATACCCGGTCGGCGCTTTAGCTTAATCCATACTATAGCAACTTCAGTATGGGAGAAATTTCGGGGCTGCAGTCATTCACTAATGTTCAAACCCGTGGATTTGCTCGCCACCCAGGTTGCTCCTACAGCAGCCAATATTTTCTTCTTTCTTGGCTGCGCAGCCGTGACTTTTACATCCGAACGCCTCACGGTTCGTTACCTCCCCGCGCCCCGGATATGCTAACCGTCCGATTCGGGCAACTGACGGTAAGAGGACTTGCACCTCTCAAGATTCACAGCCTTGTCGGCTGTTCCACGTTTGCGTTTCTCCCGAATCGCTTGCGCAGCTCCCTGACGCAGGAGGGTTGAGGCTCGATGTAGATGACCCGAGCCCCGAGATCCGACAGGATTGCTGTCCGGTTTCCCCTGTTCGCCCCTACGTCAAAACAGAGCTCCCCCGGCCGGAAAAACCGGCGATAAAAGGCCGCCATTGCCGCTCTCTGCCGGGCAGTACCACCGCCGGCTTCATTCCATACCAGAATCACCGGGACAAATCGATACTGGTATCACCGGTCAGGTAGATCCATTAATTTCATTCATGGGAGGGTTCCCCATCCATATGATTCTTTTTATTCCATTTAGTTCGTCTAAT
>JBDRSZ010000064.1:0-10033 GCA_043824415.1 bacterium
CGTCGAATCCTCGGCAACGCTCATCCTCAGATTCGTTCCCGTGATGGCAGCCGCTGCGACAGGGGCTGAAATATCGAATTCTGCGTTTACCTCAACCTCGTGAACGGATGCCCATATCTCTCCCTGCTCCAATTTGATCTCTGTGGCCGCCTTCTTTTCTTTCGTTTCCTCGTACAGCTTAACGACGTCGACAATCGTTCTTGGGGCCAGACGAACGATGTCGAGCTGTGCAAGGTCCAGTTCTGCTCGGGACCTTTGGTACGTCCTCACTTTATCTCCAGAAAGAACCTCCGTATTCACTGGAGCGTTCTCCCAGAGCTCCACATCCAACGGTTTTCTCTTGACCTGACCGTCAGTATAGGTCACAACGCCTTTTTTGTCCGTATCTGACACGTTCCATACCGCACCGCACAGGATGAGCATAACCCCGAGCAGCGCCCCCGCATACGGCTTTCTCACTTCGTTCCTCCTGTCCCTTCGTCAGGATAATACCGACTGTAAACCAAGTCCACGAGTTTGATGGCCTCTCTGGAGAAAGGATCGACATCTCTCTTGAAGAGCTCATTGTCTATGAGAATCTTGGCCGCTCTCCAGTTCTCTGCTTCGTCGAGTTGTTTTAGGAGCGATTGATAAGTGTCCTTTTCACCGCCAAAGAGTTTTTTAACGAAGATCTTCTCCGTCTTCTCATCGATGAGATCATCCAAGCCCTCTATTTTTTCAGATACACCTTCACTCTCGATGATTGAGACGGATTCCTCCGACTTCTCTGGTTCTTCTCCCTTTTTCTGTTCTCTTCGGATGATCCGCATCTGCTTGGGGGTTTCATCGGGTGTCTCCACCAATTGCTCTGTTTCGCTCTCGACATGAATGGGTTCTTCGTTCAACACTTCCTCCAAATCCCATCCATTCCCCAGCTCAGCCTCGTCTCCGTCTTGTATTTCTTTTTCATCCTTCTCCGCAGGCACCTCTTTTGTTGCTTCTTCTTTCTCAAAATAGGGTTCCTTCGAGAACTCATCCTTCAACTCAAGATACCGTTTCAGAGTCACTTCTAGTTCCGACGGACTGAAATCGATCCTGCCCAATTTCATCTCCACGTCGAGCGCTTTCCGAAATCCCGAAAGATTTCGATCCGCCAGAAACTCCTGAACGACGCCCCCTTCAATTCGCGTGATTTCTTCTCCCTTCGTTTCGGAAAGAAAATCTGTCAGTACTGAAAAATCCCGAAGTACGACACGAACAGGATCTTCCCTCATGATATTTTGGACGATGTCATCGACGATTCTTCCGTATTCGTCTTTTGCCAAAGACGACTTCCCCAGCCCGCGACAACTCTTGATGACTTCGTCCGCATAGGGAAGATTTTTCCTAAACGGTTCAAGTATGCTTTCCATGTCTGAAACGCTGACATTATCTTTGACCTCAAACAGCTGCCGCCTCATCGTATCGATGGGTTTCACCAAGTAATCCAGACGCAGGATGAGGGCATCTTTGAGAATTCCCTCGATCTCGGTCTCGTGAAAATATGAAAATTCGCGCAGAATGTCTAAAAATCGCTGCCTAAGAAGCTCCATATCTTCCGATTTGAAATCAAAATGCGGTGTCGATTTCAAGGTGACGGGAGATTCCTTGGCTATGATCGCAGCGAAGCGATCTTTAAAAACATTTTTTATAAATATCGGTACTCCGTCATCAGCGGTGATTTTTTCAAAACGCACCCGTTCACTCCCACCCAAAATGCGTTTTTTAAGGCTGGTAACAAGGACTACGGTTTCATTTTCCCACATTGTACAGACCCCTTATACATCGAATAGAATTTGCGCCTCCCACCCACGTTTTCTCCTTTTCAAAAAAAATCCGTGGCGGGTAACCGCTTTTATCTCTGTGCAAATACCGTGCCTTGTCATGTTTAGCCTCTCTCCACCCAAAGACCCGAGGACAAAATATGAATTTCCTTCTCTCCGGTAAAAATTGGCCTCCTTCACTTCAATTCGTGAATATATTATCCCTTCCTGCTCCATAGAGAATAGAATCTCTCGTAACCATTTTATCAGGAGCTCCTCCGTGCTCTCTGCCTCTGCGCGTATTTCTTTTTTAACTCTCGCCTTTACTGAACCAGAATCAACGACGATAGAAACCATCCCTTTGGCCGCTGCTTCAAAGACTTCCTTTAAATCATCGCCCCAAACCCGAATGCCGACGTCGGCCGTGTGCTCGACGATCTCGAACCAAGCAGACAAATCTCATTCCTCTCCTTCTCTGACGACTCTGGCCACGTCCGCCACACGGTCCTCCGCATCCAATCGGATGAGTCGAACGCCCTGGGTGTTTCTTCCAATGATATGAATATTCTCAATTCTTTGACGAATTACGAGGCCCTTGGCCGTGATGATTAGAAGATCGTCCGAATCAAGCACGTCCATGATGGCGATTAAAAACCCCACCTTAGAACCCGTTTTCAGAGTGATGATCCCCTTTCCGCCGCGCGCTGTCACGCGGTACTCGGAAATCGAAGACCTTTTTCCGTACCCCTTATCCGTCACGGCCATCAGGGTTCCGTCCCGGCGAACGACGACCATCCCGATTACCTTATCGTCCTCAGCAAGAGAAATTCCCCTCACTCCTGAGGCCGTTCTTCCCATCTCCCGCACATCGGACTCATGGAATCGAATCGCCTTTCCTCCCGCCGTTCCCAGGACGATATCCTGGCTTCCGTCCGTCAGTGCGGCACCGATAAGTTCGTCCCCCTCCCTGATAGCAACGGCAACGATACCTACCTTTCTCGGATGGCTGAAGGCAGAAAGGCTTGTCTTTTTCACAACCCCCATCCTTGTTGCCATGAAGAGAAATTTATCCTCCTCAAAATTCTTAACGGGTACGACTGCCGCCACTCTCTCTCCCTTGCTTACGGAGATGAGATTGACGATTGCCCGCCCTCTGGATCCTTTCCCCACCTGCGGGATTTCATGAACCTTGAGCCAGTAACATTTCCCTTGATTCGTAAAAAACAGGATGTAGTGGTGCGTCGATGCGATGAAAAGGTGCTCCACCGAGTCCTCGTGTCTTGTATCGGCTCCGATGACGCCTTTTCCGCCCCTCCCCTGCCTTCGGTACCCCGAAACCGGAAACCTCTTGATGTATCCCGACAGGGAAACGGTGATGACCATGTCCTCCTCGGCAATCGTATCTTCCACCGAAAACGACTCTGTCTTGGACACGATCTCTGTCCTTCTCTCGTCGCCGTATTTTTCTTTGATTCTTGCCAGCTCGTCCTTGATGACAGCCATCTGCTTATCTTTGCTCGACAGGATGAGCTTGAACCTTTCGATTTCTTTGATGATGTTGAGATACTCGTCTTCTATTTTTTTCCGCTCCAAACCGGTCAACCGTTGGAGTCTCATATCCAAAATAGCTTTTGCTTGTTCTTCCGATAGTCCGAACGTCTTCATCAGGCCGTTCTTGGCTGTCTCCGGATTCCGTGATTTCTTGATGAGCTGAACGATCTCATCGATATGGTCGATGGCGATCTTCAGTCCTTCCAGGATGTGAGCTCTCTTCTCAGCTCTGTTCAGCTCGAAACGCGTTCGGCGAAGAATGATTTCATGGCGGTGCTCTATGAATTTCTGGAGGAACTCCTTCAGCGGAAGAATCCTCGGTCTCCTATCGACCAGGGCGAGGAGGATCACTCCGAACGTCGTCTGCATCTGCGTATGCACGTAGAGCTGGTTTAAGATAACCTGAGGCTGGGCATCCCGCTTCAGCTCGATGACGATGCGCATGCCGTCTCGGTCGGACTCGTCCCTCAGATCGGAGATTCCATCAACTTTTTTCTGCTTGACAAGATCGGCGATGGCAGTGATAAGATTCGATTTATTGACTTGATAGGGAATTTCTGTAACAACAATGGCATCTCTTCCCCCTTTTCCTTTTTCAAGCGTAGCCCGCGCCCTGACGGCAATCCTCCCCCTGCCCGTCCTATACGCTTCGACGATTCCCGCATCGCCGTAGATAATACCGCCCGTCGGAAAATCAGGTCCATGAATGTGTTTCATCAGCGTCTCGACCCCAACATCGGGGCGGTTGATGACAGCAATCAGAGCGTCGATCACTTCGTTCAAGTTGTGCGGAGGTATATTCGTGGCCATGCCCACGGCAATTCCCGACGCACCGTTAACGAGGAGATTCGGAAAGAGTGAAGGAAGGACAACAGGCTCCTGCAGCGATTCATCGAAGTTGGGTGTAAAATCGACCGTTTCCTTATCGATATCCTGAATCATCTCTTCTGCAACCGCGGTCAGCCTGGCTTCCGTGTATCTCATGGCCGCTGCCGCATCTCCATCCACGGAACCAAAATTGCCCTGTCCGTCAACCATCGGATATCTGAGGGAGAACTCTTGCACCATGCGGACCATCGCTTCGTAGACTGCAGCATCTCCATGCGGATGATATTTCCCCAGAACGTCTCCCACAATCCTCGCGCTCTTCCTGGATGGACGGTTGGAATGAAGACCCAGCTCATACATTCCATACAGGATGCGGCGATGGACGGGTTTCAATCCGTCCCGAATATCCGGCAGCGCTCTGGAGACGATGACTGACATCGCATAATCGATGTAGGAACTCTTCATTTCCTCTTCGATGTAGACGGGTATAATTCTATCTCTTTTTTCGGCCATTCAATTTCCCATACTATAAAGATTCCCAAAATCTCATCAATATTGGTAGCCTCTCATTTGCCCACTGATTATAGCTCAGCACTAGTGAATCGTCTGGATATTTCTTTTTTACTTCATTCCACACGACCAAATGAATTCGATAATCATCACATATCGCTTTTACATGACTTTTACTTACATCATAATCTGCTGTCATAAGAAATATGTTGGGCGATCTCATCTCATAGAGCTCCTCTACGACTTCTCTCCATCTCTCCCGCAGGGTTCTTTTGGCAGAGACAATAGCTACTGACGTAGGATTCTTTTTAAATGCTCTGTCATCTGGCATCATAAAATCGACACGATACGCTCTTTTTATTTTTTGGTATGGGACTTTAATTAAATCCAGCATTCGTCCAAACTGTAGTTCAAAATCTCTCCCGCCTCTCGCTTTTCTGCTTTGTGCAACACTCAGAAACATTTCCCTTAAATACGGATACCATTTCTGAAAAATTTCAATAACGCCCTGCCGAAATCCATTTCCATCTGCAATTTTTTCTGATCCTTCAAACATTTTCTTCTTATTGGAAATCAATTGCTCCGGAATTCCTTTTGAATATGTCTTGTTTTCATAATCTTCGAGCACGTCTAACGTTGATCTCCATGCTTCATTTAATATCTCTTCAAACCTTTCTCTGGCTTTTTTTTCGGATATTTTTTCTTGTGTATAACCAAGCTTCGAAAAGGTTTCATCAACGATTACTTCAGATGAAGGAAGATACAATCCTCTTATCTCCTTCATCATATTTTTAACTTCTTGCTTTATACCCATTAACTTGGAGGTCTCCAAAAATCGAGCAGATACTCGAAAGTCGCTCCCATTGTAATGTAATTACTCGGCCAGCCAAAAATCCCAATTTGATTTACAATATTTCTTCTATCCCAAATGATTATATTCCTCAGTTCATATCCTTGCTTTCTCAATTCTTCGATTAATGCTACGTGAATCGTAATCCTTTCATTTTCCCACCACATATCAGGTACGTTTATTACACAATGCCCCTTCTTTTTAAGTAACGGTAGTAACTTTTTAAAAATATCACCCATTACATTCGTATATTCGATTATTTCCGTCGTCCCAAGGTCTCTCGCATCCTGAGAGTATTGTTCGATCTCTCCAAACTGATCGTTATTTCTATTCCTTCTGGATTTATTCGTCCGTCTTCGGTTTAACAGATTAGCATATGGTGGTGATGTCCAAATTAATTTTATCGTTTCTTCTTTAAAATAATCTCTGATGTTTCTTGCATCATCTTGAATGGCCATTTGATTTGATTCGTTGAATAACGAAGTCTCTGAGGCGAGTCTTTCCTCACATATCTTTATATATTTTTTATGCAAATCAAATCCAACCGAGTTTCTATTCAGATCCCTAGCCGTTATCAGGGTGGTACCACTTCCTACAAAAGGATCCAATATCAACTCTCCTTCGTGAGAGAACAGTTCAATAATTCGTTTCGCTAAAGATATCGGAAAGGTCGCTGGATGAATTTTTTTATCTCTTATATCTCGACCTTCATAATAAAATTCCCAAATACCCAACTGACTTTTAAGCCAGTCTTTCGCATTCATACAATTAAGATGGTTGGGATTGCAATCACAGGTCCTTTCATGTCTTATGTTCAACTTTTTTCCAATCCCGCGGTCTTCCTTATAAAGGGCTGCCGGTAATTCTTTTGTTTCAACAAGCATTCTTTTCCGCTCTCCAAAAGAAATTTATAATACTATTCTATATGAAAATTTACACATCCAAATTCCTCACGGCCTCTGCGTTCGCCTCGATGAATTCTCTTCTGGGTTCTACTTTTTCTCCCATCAGAACCGAAAAAATATGATCCGCTTCAACCGCGTCATCGATCGTCACCTGGAGTATGGTCCTCGTTTCCGGATCCATGGTCGTTCGCCACAGCTGTTCCGGGTTCATTTCGCCCAAACCCTTATATCGCTGGATGTGAACTCCCTCTTTCCCTAATTTACTCGAAAGTTCTTCCCTCTCGTCGTCGTTGTACGCATAGAACTCATTCTTCCCTCTGCTCAACCTGTAGAGAGGCGGCTGCGCGATGTAAATATTCCCATTTTCAATCAGTCCCCTGAGATACCGGAAGAAAAAGGTCAACAGGAGCGTTCGAATGTGAGATCCGTCCACATCAGCGTCGGTCATGATGATTATCCTCCCATATCGTAACCTGGTCAGATCAAAATCATCAGACCCGATGCCCGTCCCGAGAGCGGCCACGACTGTATGGATTTCCTGATTGTTCAAGATTTTTTCTAAACTGGCCTTCTCCACGTTGAGGATCTTTCCCCTCAACGGAAGAATCGCTTGAAACTGTCGGTCTCTTCCCTGTTTAGCCGACCCGCCCGCTGAATCTCCCTCAACGAGATAGATTTCACAGTGTTCAGAATCTTTAATCGAGCAGTCGGCCAGTTTCCCTGGAAGCGCATCCGATTCAAGGGCCGATTTCCGTCGTGTGAGTTCTCTGGCCTTCCTGGCGGCTTCTCTTGATTTCGCCGCATTGATTCCTTTCTGAATAATCTTTTTGGCAACAGGGGGATTCTGTTCAAGAAACTCCGACAGGCCCTCGCCCACGATGGATTCGACGATTCCCCGCACCTCGCTATTCCCCAGTTTTGTTTTCGTCTGTCCTTCGAACTGGGGATCGGGAACCTTCACGCTGATGACAGCCGTGATCCCTTCGCGAACGTCTTCCCCCGATAAAATCGTTGCGTCGTTCTTGATGAGGTTGTTTTTCTGGGCATATGTATTCAATGTTCGTGTCAGTGCGCCCTTGAAACCCACAAGATGCGTTCCCCCTTCGGTTGTTGGAATATTATTCACGAAAGTGAAAACGTTCTCTTGGTACGAATCATTGTATTGTAGCGCAACCTCAACTTCAACATTGTCCTTTGAGTTCTCGATAACAATGGGTTTCCTGTGAATAGAGGTTCGTGTAGAATCTAAGTATTCGACGAATTCTCTGAGTCCGCCCTTGGCATGATATATTTTTTCTTGCCCGTCCCGCTCGTCCTTTAGTAGAATTTTTATTCCTTTATTCAAGAAGGCAAGTTCCATCAAGCGCTGCCCCAAGACTTCGAACTTGAATTGTGCATTTTTAAAAATTTGATGATCGGGTGTAATGGTCGTTTCTGTTCCGGTCTTGTTTTTTGTGCTTCCGACGATTTTCATGTCGTACAGCGGCTCGCCCCGTTCGTATTCCTGCTGATAGATATACTCATCGCGGTAAACGCGAACACGGCATTTCTCTGAAAGCGCGTTGGTGACGGAGACGCCCACTCCGTGAAGTCCGCCCGACACCTTGTAGGACTGTTTATCGAATTTTCCCCCGGCATGAAGCATCGTCATGACGACTTCGAGCGCCGGCCTTCTTTGTGTTGGGTGATCATCGACAGGAATTCCTCTTCCGTTATCGGAAACTGTGATGCTGCCATCCATATGTATGATGACATCGATCTTGGTACAAAAGCCAGCAAGGCTTTCATCTACACTGTTATCGATGATTTCGTAAACGATGTGATGGAGACCGCGAACCGATGTATCTCCGATATACATAGACGGTCTTTTTCTTACACCCTCAAGCCCCTTTAAAACGATAATTTTTTCTGCATCGTATTTATCTTGCTTCATATTTCTCGTCAATCCTATAATAAAATGATGTCCTTAATGATTTTCGAACCCAGTTTAACGTTCAATCGATCAATAATATCCTTCTTGTAAAAAACAAGTTCGTTCCTCCATGCATCGTTCAAGACCCTGACAAACAGTCGATTGCCCGAAATTCTTTTCGGTTCTGTTACACGAGATATTTTCCTGCCAACCACCTCGTGCCATATAAAGAGAGCCTGATACTTAAGAACGGGCCGTTCGATGCCAAGTTCGACAAAAAATTTTTTAATGACACAACCTATCTGTTCCACTAATTATGTGCTCAGTTTTATCGGCATGATGAGCATCAGAAATGTTTCTTCTTCTTTTTTGTCAGTGGATGTAACGAGTGCGGCTCGCACTGGACTCTTCAGATGGAAGACCATATCTTCAGAATCCACGTGTTTGATGATATCTAATATATACTGCCCGTTATATCCTATCTCCATCGGTTCGTCTGAGTATTCCACTTGTAATTCTTCTCTTGCCTCTCCTCCGATATCCACATCTTCAGAGCATACAACCAATTTCCCTTGGGACAGTGAAAACCGTATCTGATGCGTCAGCGCGCTGGAGAAAAGGGTGACTCTTTTAACAGAAGATATTAGAAGGTTTTTATTCACTGTCATCTTTTTATCATTGTCTCGCGGTATCACTCTTTCATAATCTGGATACTCGCCCTCAACCAATCTGGTGTACAGCGTCGTTTTCTCGAAAACGAAACACAACCCGCTATCATTGATAATCAATTTGGTTGAACCTTCTTCATTAATATTTTTCAGGGCTATCTGTACAGCCTTTGGAGGTATGATCATTCGAATCGGAGAATCATCATATCGAAAACTTTTATTCACAATTTTCGACAGCCTGTGGCCGTCCGTTGCCACCATCCGAAATTCATCCGCCATAATCTGCATAAAAACTCCCATCAAGGCCGGTCTAAGTTCTTCGGTTGAAACTGCAAAAATAGTCTTACTCAACATCCTACTTAACAAGCTATTCGATACCTCAACGACCTTTTCGTCCGAGAAGCTCGGCATTTCCGGAAAATTCTCTTTTGATATACCAGCAACCTGGTAGAAACCTTTTTCTGTGGTTATTTTAACTCTATTATTATCGTCTGCTTCAAAATGTATTGGGATGTTTGGTAAAGAACGAATCATTTCAGTGATTACCCTTGCCGGAACAGCAACTGCGCCAGGTGCTTCTATCTCGTTTGGGGTAACAACTGTACTTATTGATATTTCTAAATCCGTCCCAGTAATTTTTAAATTCTTGTCCTCTAAATCAAAAAGAAAATTTTCCAGTACCGGAGTGGTAGACCTTGTAGGGACGACACCTGATATTATTTGGAGAGATTCTAAAATGTCGCTCTGAAGTATAGAGAATTTCATTTTATTTTCCTCCTGAGATTAATAGTAAGAAATTTCTTAATAGATAGTATAATGATTTTAAATAAAATATTCAATATAAATGTATTTATTATAGATTATGTGGATAATTAAAAATTATGAAAACAGATTGTGATAATACAATAAAAAACAAATTATTATACGTATGAGATAAAAAAGATATTTTGTGGAAGGCTGGTTGATAACACTTGCTTATCATGTGAGTACAATGTTTGAATTTATTCAATAAAGTCATCCGGTATTTT
>JBDRSZ010000065.1:0-5707 GCA_043824415.1 bacterium
CTGTCGTGTGGGGGAGGATCGATGACCGGCCGGCTCGGCACCGAAAGGTCGAAGCGTCCGTCGCCCGTCGTCCCTTCTTCATCATCGATCTGGAATTCAATAAGGAGAGATAGAATCCGGAGTGTATCCGCCTCTTGGACCTGTTCACCGGAAAGTTTCTGAAGAAGGCGACCACGCTCGGACCGGAATCTGGACGTCGACAGCAAGTTCCGCTCAGACACGGAACCGCTCCTGTACTTGAAAACAAAATCTTGTCCCCACCCCCATGAGAAGATGCCCACGATGAACCCGGCAGCAACTGATAATAAAGTAATCCGTTTCATAACGCAATCTCAATATATGAAAATACCCCACAGCACGGTGTGGGGTATTCTTTCATACCGAAGGAATAGAACGACAGTCCCGAACAACAAATCCCTAAAATCCCGCCGTCAGTGAAAATCGCATCGTATCGGACAAGGGATGTCCCGATTCTGCAGCTACGTAGGCGAAATCGAACCGGAACGAGGAATACTGCAGGCCGGCACCGAAAGCAGGATACTTCACCTTTCCCTCTTGATCGTAATAATACCCCGCACGCAGGAAAATCATGTTGTTGTATACGTACTCGGCGCCGATGGAACTGATAAGCCTCTTCGTCTGATCGGCGAACGACCCGTCTGTCCATGATGTGAGAATCGCTTTGTAGAACGGATCGTAAGTCCAGTTGCCTTCCTCGTCCTCGCGTCCGCGGACAAGCAATTTGTTCGTATCCATAGCAATCGTCAATCTGTTGTATTCCATATCCAAGATTCGGCAGGCCAGGCCAATCTTCAGATTCGTCGGAAGAGGGTCTGCCTGGGCAGCATCGATATACGTGATCTTCGGCCCCATGTTCGAAAGGTTGGCTCCAAAAGAAAGCGCGGAAAAGAAAGGTAACTTGTACAGGACGCCCAAATCCACCGCAAACGCGCTCCCCACGCCCTTCCCTTTTTCTTCTCCGGCTCCCATAGGTGCAAGGTTGCTCCGGATGTACTTTACGCCCACACCCAGCCCGAGATTGGGGGTGAGCTTCGTGGCGTAGCAGAGGGAGACGGCCATATCCCAGCTGTTAAAAGTGCCCAAGGGCTCCGGACCCTGCTCACCCGTCCACACCTGTTCCCCCAAATTGAGGAAAATGATATTCCCTCCTATCGTTCCGCCGAGACTCTCCACGTGTTGACAATAAGCGAAATACTCATAGTACATATCTCCGACCAATTGCGGAAGCCACTGACAGTGCATGAGCGTCACCTCGCGCTTCGTCTGAAAAGCCAATCCCGCAGGATTCCAGTAGGCTGCCGTAGCATCGTCTGCCACGGAAACAAACGCCTCACCCATTCCCGCCGACCTCGCTCCCGGTGAAATCATCAAAAATAAAACTGCTGCCTGACTGACGGCAAAGAGATTCGAGACCGAAAATATCCCGATTGCCGTCACGATGACCGCGATGAATGCTTTCTTCATCGTTCTTTCCTCCATACAATAAAAAAACCGAATCCTCAGGGTTTAACCGCAGAAGCAGAAACAAGACCCTCTTGTATTCGGTTTGGCAAACGAAAAAGTCCGTTCCAGGTCGATGGATTGACCGCTCCACTTCTGCAGCGATTTACCGATAAGACACCACCAAACCTTTAACGAACTTCGATAGGCAAACTCCCAATAATTTTGCTAAAATATATCAAATAATCATTTCAATGTCAAGTTATTTATCACCAATTGCATACCGTTCAGAAATGACGCCTGGGCTTAAACATCGTATAATATTCTTGCATAAATTATGCCAATTAAACTTTCATAGTGAATTGCAGGAACGATCGACTCCGCTGCTTTCGAAGGAATATCCAACAGATTCAAACGATCTTCCCATGGTGCAGTGAAAGCAATCTTCGTCCGGCTTTGACGGGAATGAACTACCCCGCCGCAAGCAGCGGGGTATCAAAAACAAAAACATTGAACGCCCCAAGGAGCGGGGAATTAAACCCTTGCCCGGCTCCGACGGAATTAAACACCTTTCCTCTATTCCCGCCCCTGCGATAACGGAAATATTTGCCCCTCCATCGAAAAGGTTGACAATTTGCCTTTTATCATTTATATTTAACCGTTTCTCCCATTGCTCAGAAAGAGGATTTAAAAGTTATGGTATCCACATCCGAATTTAGAAATGGATTGGTACTTCGAATGGAAGGTGATTTATACACCATCGTGGAATTCCAGCACGTCAAGCCCGGGAAGGGCGGTGCGTTCGTTCGAACGAGGTTGAAAAACGTTAAAACAGGAAGAGTCATCGACCGCACTTTCCGGTCGGGAGAAAAAGTCGACGGCGTACGATTGGAGAAAAAACAGGCTCAGTATCTTTATGGCGGGGATAGAGAATTCGTTTTCATGGACATGGAATCGTATGAACAGGTGAGCGCATCGGAAGACATCGTCGGCGACGCAGCCGAATTCATGAAAGAAGGCATAATCGTCGAAATCGTGTTCCACGGAAAGGAACCTATCGGCGTCGAGCTGCCCATTTTTGTCACGCTGGAGATCGCAAAAACAGAGCCCGGTGTGAAAGGCGATACGGCATCCGGTGGATCGAAACCAGCCACTCTGGAGACTGGAGCCGTCATTCAGATCCCCCTCTTCATCAACGAAGGTGAAACCGTGAAAGTGGACACGCGGACGGGACAATACGTGGAACGAGTCAAATAGATGAAAGAAGAATCAGGGGAGTCAGCAACATGGATATAAAAGAAATCCGGCGGCTCATCAGGTTGGTAGAATCGAGCGCCATCGAAGAATTGGAGATTAAGGAAGAAGATTATCAGATCCGGATCACCAAAGGGAAAGCGATACTTGCAGCTCAAACTCAGATTCCGGTCGCAGTTCCGCCGCTCTCCACAGTTCCATCACCCATCCAGTTCGAAACCGCCGTCAAGGAGGCCAAAATAGAGGCCGCGCCGGGCAAAGCAGAAAACGTCATCGAGATCTGCTCTCCTATGGTAGGGACATTCTACCGCGCTCCGGCGCCCGATGTGGCCCCGTACGTCGATACCGGTTCCGTCATCAACCCGGGCAAAGTGCTCTGCGTCATCGAAGCCATGAAGCTGATGAACGAAATCGAGGCGGAAATCTCCGGTAAAATCGTGATGATCCTGGCGGAAAACGCACAGCCCGTTGAGTACAACCAACCGCTTTTTATGGTCGAAAAACTCTAAAGGCATCCGCTTGATAAAAAAGATACTCATCGCCAATAGGGGAGAGATCGCACTGCGTGTTATCCGCGCCTGCAAAGAGCTGGGCATTTCGACAGTTGCCGTCTATTCCCAAGCAGACGCGGCCAGTCTTCACGTCCGGTTCGCCGACGAGGCTGTCTGCATCGGACCTCCATCCCCGAAGGAGAGTTACCTCAACATCCCCCGAATCATCAGCGCGGCGGAAATCACGAACGCGGACGGTCTGCATCCAGGATACGGTTTTTTAGCAGAGAACGCCGAGTTCGCCGAAATCTGTGAATCCATGGACTTGACATTCATCGGTCCCTCCGCCAAGATGATCTCCCACATGGGAGACAAAATCTACGCAAAGAACATCATGAGAGAAGCCGGCGTTCCCGTCATCCTCGGAAGCGAGGGCGGAGTCCGTGATGAAAAAGCAGCCGCAGGATTGGCCAAAGAGATCGGCTATCCGGTCATCTTAAAGGCAGCGGCCGGCGGCGGCGGAAGGGGCATGCGCATCGTCCGCGATGAGAAACAAATTTCGACTGCTTTCGCCACGGCCCAGGCCGAAGCTCTAGCCGGTTTTGGGAACGCGACCCTCTATATGGAAAAATATTTCGAACAACCGCGGCACGTAGAAATCCAGCTCCTGGGTGACGGACAGGGACAAGTCATCGCTCTGGGTGAACGAGATTGTTCCATCCAGCGGAAGCATCAGAAACTCATCGAAGAGTCCCCGTCTCCCGCCGTCGACGCTTCCCTTCGGAAAAAGATGGTAAAAGCAGCCATCACAGGCGCCCAATCCGTGGGATACCGGAGCGCCGGAACAGTCGAATTCCTCCTCGAAGAAAACGGCAAATTCTACTTCATGGAGATGAACACGCGGATTCAGGTCGAGCACCCCGTAACCGAAATGGTGTACGGCATCGACCTGCTCAAAGAACAGATCCGCGTCGCAGCAGGAGGCGCACTCAAAGAGATGCACGCCGCCATGGAGCCCAAGGGACATGCCATCGAATGTCGGATCAACGCGGAGGACCCGTTCAAGGGGTTCCAACCAAGGCCGGGAAAGATTACCAGCTTCCACGTCCCCGGAGGGTTCGGCATCCGCGTCGACACGCACGCCTACGCCCTGTACGACATCCCCCCGTACTACGATTCACTCCTCGCAAAAATTATCTCTCACGGTTACGACCGTGAAGAAGCCCTGAATCAGATGACGAGAGCGCTGGAGGAATTCATCATCGAGGGCGTGCCCACGACGATTCCGTTCCACAAACAGGTCCTCACCGACGAAAAATTCATCAGAGGGGATTTCTCCACGCAATTTCTCGAACACTTCAAACTCAAACCTGAAACTTAATCATAAGGAGAAACAATGAACGTTCCTGGAGATCTGAAGTATACCAAAGAACACGAATGGGCCCGGATAGAGGGCGACGTCGCCACCATCGGGATCACGGAATACGCGCAGGGTGAATTGGGAGACATCGTCTTCATCCAATTTCCCAAAGTCGGCGATAAAACCGCGCAGATGAAGGCATGCGCCAACATCGAAGCCGTAAAGGCCGTATCCGACCTGTACGCACCCCTCTCTGGCGAGGTCATCGAAACCAACACCCAGATCGAGACCAATCCGCAGCTCGTCAACAAAGACCCGTACGGCGAAGGCTGGATACTTAAAATAAAGATATCCGACAAAGGCGAAGTGGCCAAACTCCTGTCGCCCGAGGATTATCAAAAACTGATTCCATAACACGACTTGACACCTCCGCCAAACGGTCCCGTTGACTACGGGACCGTTTTCTCTTTAGGTATGCACTCAAAATTCTCTTCCATTTTGTAAATGCCAGGGGGTGCACTATGACTCCGACACTCATCATCAGTTCGGCAATTGCCATCATCGTATCTTTCATGTGTTCGCTGTCAGAAGCTCTCCTGTTAAGCCTGAACCCCATTACGTTAAGCCGTCTTCAGAAACAGCGTCCCCATTCAGCGGAATCTTGGAGGCGCCTCAAAAACAATATCTCACATCCCATTACCGCGATACTCGTTCTGAACACCATCGCACATACGGGAGGCGCGACAGTGGCGGGAGGGGCTCGCGATGGTTAAGGAAATAAATCCTGAACCATCCTTGTTTGTCATGGATTGTGAAATCAAGGACAATCAGAATTTAAAAAATGACAGTGAGCATTTTCTTTTTTATTGCATATCGACCCTAAATTGATTATTATAAGACGAGGCTATTCGATCAATCCGCATATTTTCTGAGTATCGTTCATCATGTATTGCGGGTTTGAATGCGGATGTGTCCCTCTGGGGAGAGGCGAATATGCAACGATAGCAAAACTCCATGACATGAAGTGAGAGGGAGAGATTTGTTTATATATAATCAACTAAAATATCCAAATGTCTCGCAAAAAAATTGACCTATAGACATATGGTTTTGAGCATATATAGAAAAATCATAAAAAGCACAT
>JBDRSZ010000066.1:0-3765 GCA_043824415.1 bacterium
GAAGTTATTACGCAATGTTTCACGCAGCATCGGCGCTGCTCTCGGGAAAAGATATAAAACGTCATTCTCATCAGGGACTCATTTCCGCATTCGGCCAGTTCTTTGTTAAGCCGGGAAACATCGAACCGAAATTTCACAAACAGGCTTGTTTAAAAGGCAAAAAAACTTCCGCCAAGGATGATTTTTGCACAATGTGCGGCAAAAACTGGTGCAGCTTGAGAATCAATAAGGAACTGGCAAAAATTCACAGCAAAAAATAAAAGACATCCCCAAAAACGTCATTGCGAGGCCTGAAAGGCCGCGGCAATCTCCAAAAATATTTAGCCCTGCCATTTATGGCAGGGTTTTGTTTTGTCATTCCCGTGGAAACGGGAATCCATGTGTTATATTTAAACACTGATTACACGGATTTCTTTCTTTTTAATATCAATCCACCCAAGCCGAGCAGTAAAAGCGTAGCTGGCAAGTCCTGAGACCATTGCCTGCGATAATGCAATCCCGTTAGGGATGGTCAAGTCCATTACTTCTGGTCTCGTGCTACGTAGCGAAGCTACTTCGCAGAGTAGTATCTGTTTTTGGGAATCTTGCCATTTTACAACTCCTTTCGAAAAAAATAACTCTGTCTGTAAAATTCCTTATTATCCGCCCCGATGGCGACTTTTAAACCATTTAATTCGGCACAAAGTAAACTGACTTTGCCACAGAATAGACCGACTTCGTCACACATCACGCCGACTTTGCCACAAGTCACGCTGACTTTGCCTCGGGTCACGCTTACTTTGTCACGGAGTTAACCGACAATGCCCGTTTTCAGGCCAAAAACAAGCTTTTCAGCCTTTTCTGCTCTATTTCTTTACCTTTTCATCGTCGTCGAGCGACCTAATTTTGGGGAATCTTTTTTTGCACGTCGGGTTTAAGTTCCGACCATTTCACCTTACCCGCCCGAACTGCATTGGTAAGGATTTCGATAAGTTCCCTTTCTCTGAATCGCTTATGCCGTTTCTGGCGGATGGACTCAACTATCACTTCGGCCATTACCCCGAGAGAAGGGTAGTCGAGGTTTGTAACATTTAAGTGCTGGTTTTTGAAGTCAGAGTAAAGAGTTAATCCGGGTTTTGTTACAAGGGTTAGTTTTCTTTTCTCGATGAGGGCGCGGTCAATAAGCAGAATATCTATCGCGGCGAGATTGGTGAAATTGGAAGCTATGGCTAATACGGCTTCTTCTCGCTCGTTCACATCGTTAATCAACCACAGCGAAAGCGTATTCAGCGTGGTCCTCATACAATTCGTAATGGCATCTGCTGAAGGTTGCTCGCCATCGATGATATTCCGCTGGTCCCACTTGCTGCGATCAATCTTCCTAACGAGAAACGACATGGTTAGTCAACCTCTCCAAATCCGAAATAACACCCTTTAGGTATTCATCGAGCCAATCTTTGGAAAACGAAATGCTTCGCAGTATACTCAGGGTGTCAGGATTCTCCCAGCTTTCAAAGCACCGTACACAGCACTCACGGACGTCTGTATTCTTATGAGCAGCACAGGCTACCGCCATGATCATCCCCTGCGGACACATCTGCTGGTAGTCGAAGTGCGCAATCACTCTGAGAATGGCACAAGTGATAAAAGGATCGCTGAAGTTCTTCAAAAACAAATCACTAATCCAGTCTTTTGCGAAAGTGCTGTATTCATTCAACGCTTCGCGGACATATGCATCCGCAGGAGTGCTGAAACCATACTCGAACTCAGATTCGTGGATGAGTTGTAAGAACCGATCAGTGAATTGGTGGCGTGTCTCTCCTACTTGGGCCAGCTTGCAAGCTTCAGTAAGCGTTGAAGTCTCACTCGTAAGAGGCTCAATAGTGGTAGTTGAAGCCGTAGGTAGATCGGTCTTTTCAGGGGGTGCCGTTTGTCTAGTCTCGGAACTCAGCGTGATTGGAGCAGGTATCGAAGATGACTCATTCATTGAGTTTGCTTTCTATCTCGACCATAACATTTTGGCTCTGTTTAATTGCTTCCTGTAGAAACAAGCCCACATGATTAGTAGTAAATCGAGGGGTAGTATTTTCCTGATAAGTGTTGATGTCGAATCCGATCTCTATCCGGTCAAAAGACAGAGGTCCTACATCCCTGGCAATCGTCCCTTGGACTCGGTTGATGTCAGTTATCACATTGAGACTCTCGGTCATTTCTCCAAGGTGGACATCAAATCTGGCCACATTTCTGGTGGTCCACTGGTACGGAGGATATTTAGTATAGAAAGGGAGAAGATTGAGTATTCGCTTGTTGACCTCATCAAGTTTGGCTGGATTCAACTCGGGAAGCAAACCTTTTGTGGCGTAAGATAACCGGGTACCGGTGAACGGATTCACTTTTAGTAATCGGTCGAATATCTCATTTGCTTCCTCGCAGAAGTCTTCAGGACTCCCCATCCCCGTTCCGCCAACATTCTCTTTCTTTAGAAGCGCTCGATGCGGCTCAAATGCCAAGTTCCATTCTCTGTTAGGACTTGTGAACTGAAGCTGCAGCCCAGTTTTGATTGCAGGGCCAATCTGTTGTAATTCCTGTGCAGTGGTTGGAATGAAGCCCTTGTCTTTGAAGGCCTCCAGCAGGCGCCCAATGATGTCCGGCTTTGGCTGCAAGTGTGTGTTTGGGGCAAAAAATCCGAATTGGTAATATATCAAGTGTTCTATCATATCTCATAACTCCTTGTAGTTCCTGACAATGATTATACAGTCTGTATAAAACATTTTACAAAACCGCCATCACCGTATTACTCGGCGAACCTTCTCCGCAGGATCCCTTTCGGGAGCCGGATTTATTTATCGCTATAACACGATATTCATTTCATTGGTCTTGACCGTTTTCTTTGTAACATAACAGAAATAACTTTTCTCGACAACTTCAGAATATAAAACCAATTGAAGTTTACTCGTGTTCCTCAAAAACAATCGCATTTTTTTCCTTCTCCAAAAGCAGCTTACTATTATAGACGTTTCCTGCCGACAATCAAGAAAAAAACCGTGTAAAATTAAATCTATAATCTCTGTAAACTTGTGCCAGAGGTATCTATGGTAAAGGAAGTGTAACCGTGTTTTGTTTCAACGAGGCACAGTTGCTGTGCCGCAGCAAAAAGCAGGAAAGCTGAACGCAGAAATTTATTTCGAGTACGGCTTACTGCTTTGAGTAAAAGGCCATTTGTAAAATGGACTTGTTGAAACAAACAGTGTCAATCCGTGTCTGATTTTTCTTCGTGTTCCTTCGTGGTGAAAGATTTAGTAATAATCAGTGTCATCAGCGTAATCAGCGTCCAAATTTTTCGTGTCTTGGCCTGCCCATCCGTCCTGTCCGCTCGTAGTCCCTTAGGGACGAAGACGGAAGCCTTGTGCGAAGGAGGGTGGCTATCTTCAAACTTTCAGCAGCGGAACTTCTTCACTCTTGAGCAGTGTGCTCAAAATTTCACAGCCATTTTCGGTAATAAGTACATTGTCCTCTATTCTTATTCCGAATTTACCGGGAATATAAACCGCAGGCTCAACCGTAATAACATTACCGTTCTGCAAAGATGCTTTTGAAAGTACCGAAACCCTCGGCTGTTCGTGAACATCAAGACCGGTGCCGTGGCCCAGGCCATGGCCATAAGGTAGTAATTTCGACGACTTGATAGTCTTTTTTGCGATTTCGTCGACCTTTTTGGCCTCGATACCCGCTTTAAGCACATTTATAGCGTCGGTCTGGGCCCGGAGTACTGTTTTGTAAACCTTT
>JBDRSZ010000067.1:0-2081 GCA_043824415.1 bacterium
CGGGCTTTTAGAGAAACAGAGGGTCAGAAAAAGGGTTGGTCATCCTATCCCGACTCATTTTTCGGGATAGGGCGAAAGGGCTGAGAGGGGTGGATTGTCATGTGTTCATTTTCCTTTGATGAATAAAGATACTGGTTTTCCCGCCTGCCGCCTGCCTGCCGCAGGCAGGGCGGGCAGGCAAAAAGGCCGATTCTTTTGTCTTCAATATCAAACCATGCAATAGCTTGATCCCGCTGTGCGGGGGTTCTTTTCTTCTCAAGAAAAGAACAATTTCATAAAACGACCGGATTACAATATACTGACAAATCAGATATTACGATTGTGTAGTATCAAATTTCTGGGAGTCAATCTGAAAACTAAAGAAAGAACAAATCGCAGTCCCAAAAATAGATGGGGCAGGATATGGTCCCTGCCCCATCCAAAAGCGATTCCGCTGGAACCTGACTATAATTTATCATTCCGCCTTCTATTTAAAAGCAAGTGCCCTGCAAATCCCTTAATCACCCGCGGGAGGGCGCGCATCCTCTTCCACTGCTCCCGAGTATAGAGAAAATCGAGTCCCGCTTTCATCGTTCGAACGACTGATTCCTTGTACGGAAACCACCAAAAATTCTGGATATGACATTGCGAATTCGCATGAATGTACTGGATGCTCACCATCTCGTCCAGACCTTTCTTGCCGTTCGCCCACCCGACCCCGCTGTTTTTCATTCCCGTTCGTTCCGCCTCGGGAATACCGAAGGACACGATCACGTCATTCACCATCACGGAGCCCGATTCGATGCGTTCGGCGATCTGGTGCCCTCGTCCGAGATTCTCCGTCCAGACCGAAGCCGCCAATCCGAACGTCGAACGGTTAGCCAGACGAATAGCCTCTTCGTCGTCCTTCACCGGTGTAATGGTGACGATCGGACCGAAGATTTCCTCGTCCGCCGGACACAACGTCCGATCCCAGAAAATCGCCGTCGGCTCGAAAAAATATCCCTTCATCTCATGCAATCGTTTTCCGCCCGTCAGAATTTTCGCTCCAGCGCCCACTGCTCTCTTCACGATTCCTTCCATCTTTTGAAGCTGTGCCTCCGACACCAGCGGCCCGACATCCGTCCCGTATTCCATGCCATCGCCCACGCGAAGAGTCTTTGCTTTCTCCACAACCAACCGAATGAAATCCTCAGCAACCGAAGCATCGACATACACCCGTTCGACAGCGTTGCAGTTCTGACCGCAGTTGCTGAAAGCCCCCCATACGATACCGCTCGACGCGTTCTCCAAGTCGGCATCATCGCAAATAATCGCAGGATCGTTCCCTCCCAATTCCAAAACGCACTTCTTCAACTTCGGCGCCGCCTGCTTCATGATGAGCCTGCCGACATCCGTGCTGCCCGTGAAAAAAATTTTCTCAACGTCCGAATCCACCAGAGCTCCCCCCACAGAAGGCCCTCCCTGGACGATTTGAAAGACAGTCTCCGGAACGCCGGCATCGAGGAACAGCGCACGGATTTTTTCTCCCGCCAACGGCGTCAGCTCCGATGGCTTGAACACAACGGCATTTCCCGCGACGAGCGCTGGCGCGATGCTTCCCATCGGGATGAATAAAGGCCAGTTCCACGGTGAAATAACACCGACAACGCCCAAGGGCTGCACATGATCGCGGCTCTTCCTCCGCTTCAGGAGCATATTGTGGAGAGGCACCCTGTGGTTGCTCAGAAACCTCTGCGCGTACTTAGCATAATAGCCCATCAAATCGACACAGGCTTCAACTTCCATAACGACCGCTTCGACAAAGGGCCGACCCATCTCCTGCGTGATGAGCCGACCGAATTCCTCGCAGCGCCGGAGCAAAATCTGCTGGGCATTCATGAGAATTTCGGCTCTTCTCTTCGGACCGAGATCGCGCCAGGCGGGGAATGCCTCCCGAGCCTTCCGTACGATTTCCTCGACGTCATCCAGCTGTGTTGCTTTGACTTCACCCACCATTTCTAGCGTAGCCGGGTTGACCGAGGAGATGACCGACATGTCTTGCGATGTACGTGATGTTTTCATCCATTCAATCCCTATTGTGAAATTTACCCTTCAGGGCT
>JBDRSZ010000068.1:0-5048 GCA_043824415.1 bacterium
TAAAAACAGCGCTTATCTCTTAGTATCTTGTGTGCCATTTATGAACGATTTGCAGAAATAAAGTTACAATTAATTTCTCTCCCTTGAGGGAGAGATAAAGAGAGGGTGTCCTATGGATGAATAAGACATTATTTCTGCAAATCGTAAATGACCCTCACCTGACCTCTCCCATAGGGAGAGGAATGGATTGTCCATTATAAAAATCATCGTATTCGATTGACTCATTGGTTTAAATTTTAATATGTCATTTTGCATTTTACTATTTGATTTTTGATTTCTTTATTTTCTCAAGTATGTTTCTTCAAAATATTCCCCAACCCCGATACCTCGAAAATCCGACCAGCCGATCCCCCACCCGTCCAAAGTTTGGGAAGACCGAGTTTTTCCCTCCGACGGTTGTCGAATTCATCGACCTCGTACAGGCGACCATGTTGAGCGATAAGATTAACCTGTGCTGTGAACGCAGGATGGATGTGACCTTCTTTTACAGCGATATTCTTAATAGCATTGATGATGTTTGTGAAATTCACGTTCTGCGGACAGCGCTCGGCACAGGCATAACACGTCGAACAAAGCCAAATGAAATCGCTCTTCAGCACCCGCTCCTTCATCCCCAGCAGCACCATCCGAATGATCTTCCTCGGATTGTAGGTGCTGTCGATCTCCCGAACGGGGCAGGTGGCGGTGCAGATCCCGCATCCGAAACACACCTTAATGTTTTCGCCCCCGGGTTCTTTAGCGATTTCGTGCTTGAAGTTGGGATCGAGGGCGCTGATCTGCACGTACCTGTGGCTTTTTCGTTCAACGATTTCCCGCTTGAGCCACCATTCGATCATGGCATCGCCGGAAAGGAGGTTGGCGAGCTCACTCATCAGGTTGGATGCCCGGACGCGGGCGATCCATCCGTTCCCGTACGGATCGGTATTCAGGAGCGAGCACTCCTTGTTCAGCGCTTCATTCACATCTACGATCAGCCCGCTGACAGGCGCTAAAAACTTATACACCCGGCCTGCTGCGCCCATGATTTCGGCGCAGGGATTCCCCTGTTCGACCATCGTGTCTCTAAGGGGGAAGTGGAGATGGGTGATGACGCCGATCGTCCTTTGGAAAACATCGTCGATTCCGATGTCCGCGGTATCTTCTGGAGCGATCCTCACCCAGCTGTGCTCCGGCAGGTAGTACAAGTCCGCCGGCATATTGTACTCGAAGGCGACACGGTTTTTCGTGGCCTTCGACCTCTCTTCACGGAGAAGCCGGCGGCGCTCGATGGCTCTCCCCACGATACCCCGAAGCTCGTCAGGAGTGAAGGGCTTCGAGATGTAGTCGAAGGCGCCCAATTTCATCGCCTCGACCGCGGTTTCTACGGTGGCATAGCCCGTGATCATGATGACATCGATTTCGGGCTCCCTGTCCTTAAGGATTTTCAAGAATTCCATTCCCGTCATACCGGGCAGCTTGAGATCCGTAACGACGGCATCGTATTTCGTATTCTCCGTTTTCAGAAGCGCCGCTTCCGTCGATAATACAGTATCTACCTCGTAACGGGACGCCTTCAGAATAGCCTCGCATCCGTCTAACATGACCTGTTCATCGTCAACGACTAAGATTCGAGCCATACGCATCCTTCCTTCGATGACTTATAAGGACAGACATGGTTTCTCACTTCCATTCCCTTTCCCACGGAATAGTGACAGTTACACAAGCCTCCGCATCGGCCCGATGAACCTCCGTATCCGCTTCAACAGCTCCTTCTGTTCCACGGGTTTTTCCATGTAATCGTCCGCTTTATGCGTGATTGCCATGGCCTTGGCATATTCTGGCTCTGTAAGCTTTTCTGCTATGGATGTCAGCATGATGACAGGAATGAATCGGGTTTTTTCGTCTTCCTTCAACTCCTTGCACACGGAAAACCCATCCTTTTGGGGGAGCATAACATCCAACAGGACAATGTCGGGATTCTCTTTCTGGACGGATACAAGTCCGTCCTCTCCGGTGTAAGCGATGATTGTTCGGTACCCGTTCGCGTCGAGCAGCGTTTTAACGGCTGCCACAAAATCCGGATCGTCGTCGATGAGCAGAACCTTGAGTTTTTTATTGTTTCCATTTTCTCCGTTGCCTTGTATCAGTTCCTTCGCTTTTTCTACCAACACCTGAGGTTCCACGGGTTTTTCCAGATATCCATCGGCCTTGTGGCCCGCGGCCAATAATTCTGCTCCACCCTTTCCTTCTGTGCTATTCCCAAGAGATGTCATCATCAGTATTGGGATGGATGCCGTGCGTTCGTTGTCTTTCAAATCATGGCAAACCGAAAATCCGTCCTTTTTCGGCAGCATCACGTCCAGAACGATGAGATCCGGCTGCATCCGCTTGGCTTTCCGAAGGCCGGCTTCTCCATCAAAAGCTGTCTCTACATTAAATCCATTGGCTTCGAAAATGGTTTTAACCGACTCTAAAAAATCCCTATCGTCATCGACCAACAGCACCATACGCTTTTCCATCACAACCTCCTATCCCTGCAATCAGGTTGGTAATCGGTTCATTCAAGAGTATAAGATCGGATTCCACATCAAAACCTATCATTAAATCCTGCTTTGTCGAAAGAGCTTCGGAACACATTATACTTTACGACTCGGAAAATGAACGATAAAAGCAGTCCCCTTCCCGACTTCCGATTCGACTCCGATCGTTCCCGAATGCGCTTCCACAATTTTCTTGACGATAGACAATCCCAGCCCGCTGCCCACGATTTGCCTTCCGTCCTTCACACGATAAAATTGCTCAAAAATCAAAGGAAGACTTTCTTCGGGGATTCCCACGCCCGTATCGCTCACAGTCACCTTCGTCCCGTTTTCTTCGGCTTCCAATACGACATGAACCTCCCCTCCCTCTTTATTGTACTTGATTCCGTTGTGAACAAGATTCGTGAAGAGCATGAACAACGTCTCGCGGTTTCCCCGAATCGAAGGATACTCTGCGGGTCCTGTATAAGAGACGGATACCTTCTTCTCATCGGCCAGAGACCGCAGTAAATCCACGACCTCGCACAGGACAGCCTTGATGTCCGCGTCTTCCATCTCCGTCACCATCTCCCCGGATTCGATGCGCGAGAGATCCAGCCAATCACTGATGAGAGAGATCAGCCCTTTGATGCGTTCCTTCATCCGGAAAAGGATCTCTTGAACTTTCTCAGGAACCTCTCCGACCAATCCCTCCATGATGACCATCAGGTTCTGCTGAACGGCGGATAGCGGAGCGCGGAGCTCGTGGGAAACCATCGTCACAAAATTCCTGCGCATCAACTCCTTTTCTCTCCGAAGCGCCTCCGTTTCCTGCATGGACCTCCTTCGCTCCAATCCACGTCGGACGATGAGTCGGAGTTCATCCGGAGTGAACGGTTTGGGCAGAAAATCGTAAGCGCCCCGCTTCATCGCTTCTACTGCGGATTCAATCGTACTATAACCGGTAATCACGACAGCCACGCAATCCGGGTCGATAGTCCTCAACTCTTCCAGGACTTCCATCCCGCTTTTCCCAGGCATTTTCAGGTCGACCAATACCAAATCCGGTCGCTTCTCTTCAAACTTCTTCAGTCCTTCGTCGCCGTCCGCAGCCGTCTCTATCCGGTATCCATCCTTCACGAAAACCTGAGAGCAGGAGTCGAGCATCATTTCATCATCGTCGATGATAAGAACAGAGGGTTTTGTAGACATTCGAGTTACTCCAGTATTGTGGAATCGCTCATTGAAAAACACTCATCACAGTAACATTGATCAAATGTAGAATCTGGTTGATGAATAAACCGACCGCGAGGGAAACGCAACCCAGGAAAAACACACAAGCAGTCATTATGTTCGATCCCTCTTGAATACCTCCAAATTTCAGATCACCCAAGAATACAGCGCTGAATAATCTGATCAGATAGAGGAGTGTTAGAATGGCCGAAAAAATGGCCAGTGCGGCTATCACGATATGTCCTTCTCCGACAAGGGCGCTGATCACCATCACTTTACTGAAGAATCCCCCGAATGGGGGCATGCCGATGATCGTCAGTGAACACAACGCGAAAGCAGTACCCGTCATGGGCAATACTTTCATCAGGCCGCCCAACTTTGAAATTTCTCTTTCACCGCACTTTTCTTCCACGATCCCCGCACTGAGGAACAACCCCGCCTTCGCGACTGCATGAACGATAAAATAAACCAATCCGGCTGCCAGGCCAATCTCACTCAGGACGGCCAATCCAAGGAGCATATAACCCGTCTGGCTCACGGTAGAGTAGGCGATGATCTTTTTTATGTCTGTTTCCAATAGAGCGCCCGAAGCTCCAACGATGGAAGAGAACACAGCCAAGACAAGAATCCAATCCCAACTCACGTGAAACGTCCAGATAAATATCCTCAAGAATGCCAATATTCCAATCTTGACCACGATCCCAGAGAGCAGGGCGCTCACGGGCGACGGTGCCACGGTATGAGCATCAGGGAGCCAGATATGAATGGGGAAGATGGCGGCCTTCGTAATGATTCCCACGAAGATGAAACAAAGGACCATGGTACTCGGAGAATAATTTCTCAATGCGATTAAATCGAATGTGTGCGCATCCGAATAAATCATGAGGAATCCCAACAGCATGAACGAGGATCCGGCAAAGATGATCAGGAATGTCCTATTGGCGATAGATACCACCTTCTTCCCCCCGTAGAATCCGACAAGTCTCCACGTCGTCAGGGATGCGATCTCCCAGAAAATGAACAGGTAAAGGAGGTTCCTCGCAAAGGCCACGCCCATCAGTGAACCCACAAGGAGCGTTATCATAAAATAGTATTCTGATTGATGGGAGTGTTTTCTTATGTACCCGATGGAGTAGATGACGGCAACCATACCCAGTAACGAAAAGACCATCGCAAAGATGAGTCCCACTCCATCTCCGATGAAAGACACGCGAAACCATTCTGATTTCAAGGCGGATAAATCGATCTCGATCACTCGACCCTTGAGTATGGGTGGGATCAACAAACAAGTAAAAACGAATGAAGAAGCCGTTATCA
>JBDRSZ010000069.1:0-5735 GCA_043824415.1 bacterium
ATTTTTTAGGAAGTGGTGTCATTGCTGCAATTGTATGCAATACATGTTTTTTCCGGTCACGAGAAGAAGATACAAAAATATTTAGAGAATGAAATCGAGATGACCGGTCTGAAGGATAAATTGCCTCGCGTTCTTATCCCCTCCGAGGATGTTGTTGAGATGAGGGGCGGGAAGAAAAGAGTAAAGAATCGTATCTTCTTTCCCGGCTACATGCTCGTGGAAATGGAGTTAGACAATGTGACTCAGCACCTTGTGCTGAATGCTCCTGGAGTAACGAACTTCGTCGGTCCGAAGAATCAGCCTATACCCCTGCAGGAAGACGAAGTACGCCGCATTCTTGGGAGGGTTGAAGAACGTCAGAGTGAAGAGATTATCGACATTCCGTTTCGCGAGGGAGATCCCATCAAAGTGATTGATGGTCCGTTTTCAGATTTCGCTGGTGTTGTCGAAGAGATCAACCGGGAGAAGAAGAAGTTGAAGGTGATGGTGAGTATATTCGGACGATCCACACCTGTGGAGCTCGATTTTCTCCAGGTCGAGTTGGAAAAGTAGTCGTCGTGACAGTCGAGGTTTTTGGATGGCAAAGAAAATCATCGGGTTGATCAAGTTGCAGATTCCTTCGGGTCAAGCGAATCCTTCTCCTCCGGTTGGTCCTGCGTTGGGTCAGCACGGCGTGAATATCATGGAGTTTTGTAAGGCGTTCAATGCCAAGACGCAGGATAAATTGGGATTAATCATTCCCGTAGTTATCACGGTATACGCGGATCGATCCTTCTCGTTCATTACAAAAACACCTCCGGCAGCCGTCCTGTTGAAGAAAGCGGCCAAGATTGAGAAGGGTTCGGCAGAGCCCAATCGGGAAAAGGTGGGGAAGGTGAGCCACGCACAAGTCAGGGAGATTGCCCAAATGAAGATAGTGGACCTGAATGCGAACGACATTGAAGGAGCCATAAGGATCATCGAGGGCACGGCTCGAAATATGGGTATTGTCGTTGAAGGGTGAGGTCGATTCATGAAACGAAGCAAGCGGTATCAATCCAACGTCGAGAAGATAGATCGCGAGAGTGCTGTGACCTTGGAAGAGGGCGTTAAACTCCTGAAACAGAATACGTCGGTCAAGTTTGATGAATCGGTCGATGTGGCTATACGATTGGGCGTGGATCCTAAGAAAGCGGATCAGATGGTCAGGGGGACGGTCGCTCTGCCCCACGGCACGGGGAAGAGCATTAAAGTTTTGGTTCTTTGCAAAGCTCCCAAGGATAAGGAAGCCAAGGAAGCCGGCGCTGATTTTATCGGACTTGAGGAGTACATCAAGAAGATCGAAGAAGGGTGGAGCGATGTGGATGCTGTTGTTGCAACACCAGACGTGATGAAAGATGTCGGTAAATTGGGTAAATACTTGGGCCGAAAGGGGCTGATGCCCAATCCAAAAGCGGGGACGGTGACGTTCGAGGTGAAGGAAGCGGTGCAACAGCTTAAAGCCGGCCGCATCGAGTTTCGCGTTGATCGCCACGGAAACGTACACGCGATCGTCGGGAAAACGTCTTTCTCGAATGAAAAGCTGGTTGAGAATATCAAAGTGCTCGTGGATCAGATTTTACGTCTCCGGCCATCCTCTGCGAAAGGACAATATTTGAGGAACATCTCGATTTCCTCGACGATGGGCCCCGGGATCAAGCTGGATCGGACTACACTGATCGAGACGATGCGTTAGAATCCAATTCAGAATCAAGGATTGACTATGGCAAGACCTGAAAAAGAAGCGGTTGTTGAGGAAGTGGCTGAAATTTTAGTAAAAGCCAAGGGCGTGTTCGTTACGGATTTTCAAGGCCTCAACGTGGAAGCGATGATGGATTTGAGGCGTAAATGCCGTGAGGCTTCCGTGGGGTATTACGTCGTCAAAAATACTCTGGCTCGTCTTGCCGCTTCGAAAGTCGGCCGTGATGAGATGGTGAACTATCTGGAGGGTCCCTCGGCCATCGCTTACAGTTATGACGATCCTTCGGCACCGGCACGGGTTATCTCTGAATTCTCGAGGAAAACGGAAAAACCGACGATCAAGATGTCCCTTTTTGAGGGAGTGTTTTATGGACCCGAGAGTGTGGAATTGATTGCGTCGCTTCCGACAAAAGAGGTGCTTTACACCAGAATGGTGGGAGGGTTTCAGACTCCGATTCGAGGTTTGGTCGGTAGTTTGAATGGTCTTTTACAGAAAGCTGTCATGACTTTGAATGCGGTCAAGGAAGCTCTCGAGAAGAAACAATGAAGAGGGCATCGTCCGTTTGCGAATGTATTCATATTGGATTTTTAAGTTTTCATGATTCGAGATATTAAGTGGCGGTCGGAATTTAAGTGAATGCGACTAAGGAATTGTTCCTATTGGTTGGAGGATTAGGATGACCGAAGAAAAGAAGAAGGAAGGGGCTGTCGAAACGGTGGAAAAGGATGAGAAGAGCGCGAAGACCGAGACTTCTCATAGCAAGAATGTAGAGAAGGTTCTCGATGCTGTTAAGAAAATGACGGTCTTAGAGCTGGCAGAACTTGTGAAGGCGTTGGAGAAGGAATTCGGTGTTTCGGCTGCGGCTCCTATGATCGCCTTTGCTCCGGGAGCAGCTCCAGCGGCTCAGGCAGGACCGGCCGTGGAAGAGCAGACTGAATTCACCGTGATGCTGACGGCGTTTGGATCGAATAAAATCCAGGTGATCAAAGTGGTGCGCGCACTGACGGGGCTCGGATTGAAAGAGGCGAAGGATTTGGTGGAGGCGGTGCCCTCCGCGGTGAAGGAAAGCGTGGCGAAGGCGGAAGCGGATGATGTCAAACGGCAGTTGGAAGAAGCCGGTGCTACCGTTGAGTTAAAGTAGCTTTCCATTTTTGAGTCTAAGGAGCGTGATTTTTTGGGAAAAGAATCCATCGGGCGACTATCCTTTTCGAAGATTTCATCTGCTGTAGAAATCCCCGATCTGTTAGATATTCAGATCAAATCATTCGAGGATTTCATGCAGGCGGATGTTCCGCCTGACAAACGGAATGTGCAGGGGCTTCAGGAAGTATTTCTCTCTCTTTTTCCGATCTCGGATTCGAGAGAGAATTTTCTACTGGAATTCGTAGAGTATGAAGTCGACTCACCCAAGTACAGCATGGAAGAATGCAGAGAGAGGGGTGTCACTTTCGCCACACCCCTTAAGGCAAAATTACGACTCTCAATTCGGGACGCCTACAGTAAGAAGATCAACTACGTGGATACGGTGGAACAGGTCGTCTATTTGGGGAATTTTCCCTTCATGACGGACCGAGGAACTTTTATCATCAACGGGGCGGAACGGATCATCGTAAACCAATTGCACCGCTCTCCCGGCGTTTTCTTCGATGAGAAGGTTCATCCGAATGGGACACGGACATTCGCTGCGCGAATCATCCCCTTCCGAGGATCTTGGCTGGAATTCATGACGGACACGAATGACGTCCTCTATGTATATGTGGATCAAGGACGTAAATTCCCTGTGACGACACTTTTAAGGGCACTGGGTTGTTCGACGGATGAAGAAGTCTTGAGGCTTTTTAATCTGATCGAAGAAATTCCATTGGACGATCCCCAGATTCAGAAGTGTGTGGGACGCAAAGTTTTCTTCAGTCAGGAGGAAGTCGGAGTTGTGGATGAAAAAACGGGTGAGGTGTTGTTGGAGAGGGATGGCATATTAGAGAAGGAACTCATCCCACGGCTACGCAAATTAGGAATCCCCCGTTTGAAATTTATCGTCTCGGATGACCGTATCGGAGGTTCCGAAGTCATCAATAATACGCTAAAGAAGGATACCGTCCAGTCCGAGAAGGATGCGATCGAATCGATCTACAGGCAATTGCGTTCCGGGGATCCGCCGGATTTGGATACGGCCCGCGCACTCATTGACCGTTTGTTTTTCAATCCGAAACGATACGATTTGGGCAGAGTTGGTCGGTACCGACTGAATCGGAAGTTAGGATTGGATGTCCCTGAGGAGGTCACGGTTCTTACGAAAGAAGATTTCGTGGCTGTCATCAAGTATCTGCTCACACTTCGCGCCGGCACGAAGACGACAGACGACATCGATCATTTGGGCAATCGGCGGGTCAGGACAATCGGAGAACAACTTGCGGCCCAGATGAGCGTGGGGATGTCCCGGATGGCGAGAACGATCAAAGAAAGGTTGAATATCGGGGATAGTGATCGCCTGACTCCGCAGGATCTTGTCAACGCAAGGACGATCATGTCGGTGATCAACACGTTCTTCGGGACGAGTCAGCTGTCGCAGTTCATGGATCAGACGAATCCGCTGGCTGAACTCACGCACAAGCGGAGGCTTTCGGCATTGGGACCCGGCGGTTTAACGCGTGAACGCGCAGGATTTGAAGTACGCGATGTTCATTACACGCATTACGGCCGGTTGTGTCCTATCGAAACGCCGGAAGGCCCGAACATCGGACTCATTTCATCCATAGCCACGTACGCGAGGATTAACAATTTCGGATTTTTAGAAACGCCGTACAGGAAAGTTGAAAACGGCAAGGCGACGAGTAAAATCGAGTATCTAAGCGCTGACGATGAAGAAATGTTTGTCATCGCACAGGCGAACGCACCGCTGGATAAAAAAGGTCGGTTTCTCAAGGATAGGGTCAAAGCCCGTTACAAGAGTGAATATCCCATCGTAAAGCCTGAAGAAATCCAATACATGGATGTTTCCCCGAATCAGATCGTGAGCGCGGCAGCGGCTCTCATTCCTTTTTTGGAACATGATGACGCCAACCGCGCGTTGATGGGGTCGAATATGCAGCGGCAGTCTGTTCCCCTTATCCAGCCTGAGCCGCCCTTGGTGGGTACGGGCATCGAAGGCAAGATCGCAGGGGATTCTCGTGCGCTCTTGGTTTCCGATGTTGAGGGCACTGTGACGAAGGTGAGTGCAGATGAAATTAAAATTAAGCTTCGCTCTGCGAAGAAACCCGATCCAGTGGATTTCAACTACCAGGATACGGTTACTTACCGATTGACGAAGTTTTTAAGAACGAACCAGGACACGATGATCAATCAGCGGCCGCTCGTTTCTGAGGGCATCGAGGTTAAAAAAGGAGATGTGCTTGCTGACGGGTGCGCGACGAGGGACGGCGAGCTGGCTTTGGGACGGAATATTCTCGTAGCCTTTATCCCGTGGAGAGGATATAATTTTGAGGATGCGATTGTCATCAGCGAACGTGTCGTTCGTGAGGACATCTACACATCGGTCCATATCGAAGAATTCGAACTCCAGGTTCGGGATACGAAGCGGGGAGAGGAAGAGCTGACACGGGAGATCCCGAACGTTTCCGAGGAAGCGACGAGCAATTTAGACGAGAACGGCATCATTCGAATCGGCGCAGAAGTCAAGGCAGGCGATATACTCGTCGGAAAGGTGACTCCGAAGGGTGAAACCGAACCGACGCCGGAAGAAAAACTTCTGAAAGCGATTTTTGGGGAAAAGGCGGGGGATGTGAAAGATGCTTCCCTGAAAGCACCCCCCGGGATGAACGGTATCGTTATCGATACAAAAGTTTTTTCACTCAAGAGGCGGGATTCGAAGACAAAGAAGCAGGATAAAAAACTGATCGATGATATCGAAGCCTGGGGAGATCGGGAGAAGAAGAAAGTTCAGACGTTGCGCAATGATAAACTAAGAAAGATTCTTTTAGGAAAGATATCGGCTGGCATACGGGACGGGGATACGCAG
>JBDRSZ010000070.1:0-8647 GCA_043824415.1 bacterium
GACCATCGTGTTCATGTTTTCCTGCCGGGCCGAGAAGATCCATCCGTAAGGCGGCTCTTTTTTGAATTTTTCGATGACGTCTCGCCCTCATTTGTACTTCATGTAGAGGAAGTCTGATCTGTACCGGGCCGCCACGTCGAGTACGGCTTTGGATGCTGTGAGATCGTAAGCAACCGCGTCGGCGAAACGCCACCATCCGCCTTCCCACGGGCTGGGGTAGAAAGTGCCGGGGGTGAGGTCGCGGTAGGCTTCCGGGAAATCCCGGACTGTGTAGTAATGGGGTGTGGCGTACCGGTAGTTGGCCGTTTCTGTCATCACAAAGGGGATGTTGTGGGCTTCGAGGTTCGGGCCACCCTCGTAGCCCGGATACCAGAGGTCGAACCCGATGCGTGAGAGAGCACCGGGCTGGTCGGCTGCATCGAAGGCCTGGCCCATGGCCACGCCGATGAGGTTTTTCCAGCGGAAGATGGCCGGATGCGTGTTGGGGTTGACGGGGTCGGCGTTGGGGGGCAGCCAGATACGCGCGGGAAAGGGTGCGGTCTCGTGTTGGGCGTAGGCAAGGTCCGGGCACCACACGCTGCCCATGATGCGGTTCATGTTCTGCGTCTCAACGAGGTTGGCCACGTGGAAATCGCGGTTGTTGTCGTGGCCAGCGTATTTGTGGTACAGGAACGGCAAGGAACTGACTTCGAATTGAGTGCCGAGGTGTTTATGATACCAGTCTGCGACGAGGGTCATGCCGTCCGGATTGGCCTGGACGAGGAGGAGAATGGTATTGTCGCGAATGCGCAGGGTTCTTTCGTCCGTGCCCGTGACGAGATCGTATGCGAGCTGAAACTGGTGCATGGGGGGAGACGTTTCGGAGGCGTGTATGCCCGAGTCGATCCACACAACAACTTTTCCCTCTTTTGAGAGGCGTTGGGCTTCGTCCTCTGTTAGACCTCGAACAAAGCTGAGTCTCCGGTTGAGCAGACGGTAATGATCGAGATCAGTCATCGTCTCATCTGAGGCGATGACGGCGTAGCGCATCCGCCGGCCTTCGGCGGTGGGTCCCATGTCGAACATCTTGAGGCGATCCGTCTGGCTGTCGATGAGGTCGAAATATTCCTGAAGCTGCTCGTAGGTGGCCAGGTGAAAGTCAGCGCCCGGCTTGTAACCGAGGAACTGCTCCGGCGGGGTGACCTGTCCGAAGCCTGTTCCGATTTGAAGGATTCCGAATAGAAGGTCGAGAACTGAGAGGATCAATTTTTGACGAAAGGTGTTCATAATTCGTTTCTTTCCTGAAAAGTTATTCATATTTGAATTAACAAGAAGGTAACGCAGCTTTTAAAAAATTTATTCAAAAGCTTTCTCACTTAAATGTATACTACAATATCTAGCCCACAGCAACATGCTCAACTCTCGCCGTTCCCAATTTATCTCTAACTGTTGTATCTTTTCAATAAAATCCCGATACGTGATGACCTTAAAATTTTTGTCGCCATTTTTCAACATGCGCTGAAATTCTGCACCAGTCTGTAAAGCACTGCTGTCATCTTGATGACAGAATAACCCTGTATATACAAAATGATAGTGACCGTTTTGTACGAGTGCCTCAGCTATTAGTTGATTACGGAAAAGTTGATTGAATCTTGCTGCCGTAAACTCCTCATACTTTGCAGCAAACTCTTTTTCTTTGCTTTGCTTGAAAATGTTTTGATACTCTACTTTATCATATTTTTCTGTGGAGAAAGTATCCGTATATTTGCATTCGAGGCCCACAAGTCCGCTTTGGTTATCAGCCATCACCTCAAAGGCCACATCAAAAGCAGAATTGTCATTCGTGTAATTTTTTTTGGGAGCAAATTCAAAAAAAACCTGTTTGACTTTGGTCAACTCCGGCCAGAACTGCTGCAAAACTTGCAAGGCAAAATCTGTATCTATTTTAAGTTCGCCAAAAAAGTTAAAGCACAGCGGTTGACTGGACAGCAAATTATTAAATAGCCTGCCTTCTTCAAGTATTCCGGAATTTGCTCCCTGCCTTTTTTCCCGTGTTTGTTTCACGGCTTTCTTTATATTTGGAGATAAAAAATTCTTCTGGCTGATTTCCCCATTCAAAATTGTATTGCAGACAGATTCCTCTTTTCTGACTGGATGCTGCCCTTCTTCTTCAGCCAGAACAAACGCTCTCCACCATCCTTGATGGAACCTCATTCTACTTCTGAAACCAATTTCAGATGGAAGTGTGCCTATAAGTTTTTTTAATTCATTCTTCAGTTTAATCGTTGAATGTGGCATTCTTGATCACCTCTTTTCTATCAATAGTACAGAGCATTAAAAAGCAGCTTGAACGTGGCGTGCGTTTGCGCCCGGTTTTGGACGTTGAAGCCGAACAGGATGACCTTGCCCTTGCCGAAAGGGACATCGAGGATGGCCGCTTTCTCGCGGATGACTTTATCACCTAATATCCAACCGCTGATGAGGAGCGCCTCGTCCGGAAAAGTGGCTACTATTTGTGGCGTTACCTTGACGTACTTGGGCTTTTCCTCAGGAGGTTTCTTCTTTGTCTCCGGTTTTTTCTCTTCCTTGGGCTCTGCCTTCACGGAGTCCCGGATGATTTCAAAAGCAATGTCTCGCGAGAAAAAGGCAATCCCCCTCTTCTGCATGCCGAAAGTCAGGGGATGGTCCGTGTTGTAATCCATCTTGAGGAGGGAGCCCGGACAACTGAAACTATCCGGCTTTACGTCTTTCAAGACGTTTTTGATGGGAAATCGGAATTGCTCGATGGGCAGCCCGCATGAGCCGCTGTTGCAGACGAGCGATCCACCGTCTAAGACGAAGGCTTTGAGATTGTCCACGCCGTCCGTGGAGATGCCGCCGACAAAATCGGGGGGCATCGTTCCTTTGGTGTGTCCTTCGATGATGGATGAAGCGCTCTGGTCGGGGAGGACGATGACGTCGAACCGGTCGTGGAGGCGGCCTGCTTTGACCTCGGCATCCGTCAGCAGGTGGTATGGGAATTCATACTGGTCGAAGAGGTAATTGATCCATCCGGCATCCATGCTGGCGACCCAGGACTAGTAGAGGGCGATTCGAGACTTGCGGATGGGTTTGGATTTGACTTCGACTTTTCCGCCGAACAGTTGGATGTGCAAATCTGATGCGATTTCTTCGAGTGTCTTTTTTGGAATGCTGCCCGATTCGACGATGAACGTGCCGACAGGATACTTTTGACCGCCCGCCGAGAAGTCTGCGAGGGCATAGCTCACTCTCCCCCCTGTTTTAAGGATGCGGTTGACGGCGATGAAGCTGCCGTTGTCTTGAGAGGAGAATACATAATGTGAACCGCCGCTTCTGAGGTTTCCTGCTGGTGATGAAACCTGGGTGACCCATGTTTTTTTAACCTCCAACGGTGCGCTCATCTCCTGGCAGTCTATCCCCATTTGAATGGGGAGCGTCCATCCGACGCCGTCGTACGCCCGGATGGGCTCCTTTCCGAGCTTCGCGGAGCCGACGATGCCCTGCCAGAGATGCGTGTATTTCCGGAGGTCGGGATACTCCTGCTTTTCGAAGATATGTTTGACGAACAGTCCGAACGGCTGGCTCGTCGGAATGATGTGGGAGCCTTTGGGGTAGGCGATGCCGTTGTGTTCGAAGGCTTCCTCTGACCGGTAGATTTCGATTCCGTTGAGGATGCATCGGTCGAGCATCAAGGCTGTCGTGTATTGATCGGTTTGGTCGGCCGAGATGATCCATCCGTACGGCGGCTCCTTCTTGAAACGGTCGATGACGTCCCTGCCGATCTTCCACTTGTTGTAGAGAAATTCGACGCGGTACTTTGCTGCGACCTCGAGAATGGCTTTAGAGGCAGTCAGGTTGTAGGCCACTGCATCGCTGAGCCGCCACCAGCCGCCGGGCCATGGGTTGGGATAGAACACGCCCTTGACCAAATCTCTGTGGCTTTCCGGAAAATCGTAGATCGTGTAATAGTTGGGCGTGGCGTACCCGAAATTAGCGGTTTCCGTGAGGATGGAGGACGTGTTGTGTCCGTCCACAAACTGGGTTGCGTATCCGGGATACCAGCTGTCAAACGAGATGCGGGAGATGGCGCCGGGCTGTTCGGCTTCCTCGAAGGCCTTTCCCATGGCCGATCCGATGAGGTTTTTCCATCGCACGATGATGGGGTGCTGGTTGGGATTCATGGGCTCGGATTCCGGCGGAATCCAGATACGGGCCGGGAACGGCGCTGTTTCGTGCATGTTGAACAGAATCTCGGGGAACCATTCATGGCAGGTTGCCCGGTTCATATTCCGGACTTCCTTCAGGTTTGCGATGAAGGAATCGCGGTTGTTGTCGTGGCCTGCGTATTTTTGATAGAGTTCGGGCATGCGGCTTCTTTCGTACGGTGTGCCGAGATTTTTGGTGTACCATTCGGAGACCATCGTCATGCCGTCCGGGTTGGCGAAGACGAGGATGAAGATGTCGTTCTCGCGGATGGAGGTTGTGCGCCGGTCGCTGCCCGTGATGATGTCGTAGGCTAACTGGACGGCGTGCTGTGCCGGCGAAGTCTCCGAGGCATGGAGGCCGACATCGATCCAGACGACGGCCTTTCCTTCTTCCGCCAGCTGTTCGGCTCCTTCTTCCGAAATGCCTCGGACGAGACTCAGCTTCGCGTTGATCTCCTTGTAGTGCTCGAGGTTCGCCATGTTTTGTTCGGAGGAAATGACGGCGTATTTCATGCGTCGGCCGTAAGAGGTCGGTCCCATGTCGAAGACCCGAAGACGGTCCGTCTGGGCTGCGATGCGCTCCAGGTAGCCGATGGCCTGCTCGTACGTGATCAGGTGAAAATCGGCGCCCGGCTTAAAACCGAGGTGCTCTTCGGGTCGCGTGATTTGTCCGGAACCCGTCGCGAGGGGAAGGAAGACGATGAAATAGACAATCGAAATAATGAGCGCAGTGAGACGTTGTTTGCGGTTCATGCGATTCTCCGTTTGAATTGTTTACCACAGAGTACCACAGAAAAAACACTGAAAGAGAAAAATAAAAGAGCTATTGAAATGAAATCATCTACACTTTGTTTCATTGTGTTTTTCTCTGTGTGCTCTGTGGTGTATGAATTGATCAGGCGATTTTACTGTTAGGATCTCCTTAATATAACACTACGGATAGCCTCGAACTGACGGATGATTCCGTCAGTACTTCCACTGATTCGTATTCTCCCCCATGGGTGCGTATTTCGTGATGTGCGCGGCCATGGCTCGTTCGAGCTCTCCCGTGCCCCGTCCGAAGGGCGACCACCCGTGGGTTTTCCTCGGGCGTCCGTACTGGAAGGAGCCTGCATAGTAAGGATCCTTCGTGCTCTTGAGGAATTCCTCCAATTCGTAAACCGCTTCGTTCAAGTAGTAGTTGTCCATGTCACCGCAGAAGATGTGGAGCTTGCCCACGAGCTTGGGACCGAGCGAAGACCAGTTTTCCTTCAAATAAAGTGTGAGATCGTACTGCTTCATGACCTCCGCAACATCGCTGTCGATTTCTCCTGTCAGCTTATCCCAGATGTCTTTGGGGAAGCCGTCGTCGCCCACGGGTCCGTACACGGCCTGCCAGATGTCGAGCTGCTGCCCGGACCTTCCCTTCGAGCCGAGGACGGCCTCCATCTGGCTGAGCTGGCGCATCGTCACCATCACCTGACCGTGCTCGTCCCTCATGAACGGGCGCTCGAAATTCATCCAATCCGATTCGACCGAAAAGGCGTTCGTGTCTTCGTAGATGTTGGACAGAATGTAGTACCGGAAGTCAATGGGATCGGGATAGTGGGGCCAGGTCCCTCCGAAGAAGTCAGGATAAAACACTTGCAATGCCAGGGATTCCCAGCCGCCTGTCGATCCGCCGGAGAGGACCCGGGCGTAGGGCTTATGGATGATTCGGAAACGGGATTCGATCTCGGGGATGAGCTCTTTGATGATGGCATCACCGAAGGGGCCGCAGTTGGCCGAGTTGACGGCGTAGGAATCGTCGAAGTAGGGGCACGGATGCTGGAACGTGACCATTAACATGCGGGGAAAGTCATCCGACGTCCAGGCATTGAAGAATTCGTATCCTCCTCTTCCCCTGAAGTCGTTCTCCGCAGGCGGCTCGGTCCGGAACCCACCCGGCGGGCTGAGGGAAAAATGTCCCTGCTGGTAATGGACGGGATAGTAGACATCGGCGTGGGAGTCGTACCCTTTGGGGAGGAGGACGATGGCGCCGATGTATATTGGATGGCCCCAGAATTCGCTGAGGACTTTGCTCTCGATCTTGATATGCTTGATCCACTCGGTGTCCTCTGGCTCCTCGATGGGGGGGATGACTTGATCCGTGCTCAGTTGGATTCGGTAGCCAGCCGAGGGGTTTAGATGCACTTGCTGGACCTCGCTGTAGAGGTTGCCCGGAGATTGGTTGAAGCGCTGGCCTTCCCACTGGTCCATGTGCGCCCAGATGACATGGCCGTCGGAACGGTGAAACTCTGTGTAGACGTTGATGAGCGCCTGGACGTAGTAGTCCCCCTCGGGAATTTCGCTCAGGCTTTTTGGGGGATAGCCCAGGACGGTTTCGTCGATGACGGCCGATTTTCCGGGTTGAAGAGTATTGACATCCACACCGAAGAAGGGCACGCTGTTCCTCCACGATCCGGCCTGCAGCCGGGGTTCTCTCTCCGCGTTCCTGGAAATCATGACGAAGACGCGTCCGGTGATGGATTCTGCATGAGCAGTCTGCGGGAAAGAGATCTCGAACGTCAGATTTTGGGTTTTTTGCGGTGAGCAAGCGTTGATGAAAAGCATGCTCGACAGGATGATTGATATCATCGCGCCGATGAATACAAACCTCTTGGATTTCATATTCATTCTCCTTGTCTTAAAAGATGAACGCGTATTGCCCCATAATCGACGCGTACGAAAAATGGAACGCGATTTATTCATTTTTCATTTATCTTGTTCGCCGCGTAATCTCTGCTGTCCCGCCAGATCAGGCCGGTGACTTCTCCGTTGGAATTTTTCTGGAAAAGTATCGTGGCCCAGAATGTCCTGTCCAGAAACGTCGTCTCGGACAGCGGACGGAGCGGCGTCTTGTAGGTTTCCGTCCATGCGAAGGAAATGTGATCCTCCTCCCCGATGACAGAAACCACGGCGTTCGGTCTGTAAAAGTCTGACCCAAACCGGTAGCGTCCGATGTAGGCACTCATTGTATTGGGATCGAGTGACACAGGTCGGACTTCTTCCGGCACGCTGTATTTTTCTCCGAAAAGAATCGCAGCCAGATCGTTGATAATGATATGAGGCACTGGAGCATAATTGTTGCTCAGCACGATAATACAGGCATCGTCGTCGATGTACCGCTCTAAATAACTCGTGTACCCTGGGCTTCTCCCATTATACCGCGTGATTCGCTTGCCGAAGCGTTTTCCGACGAACCATCCGTAGCCCACTCCCTCCAAGTGCTCTTTGAACATTTTGTCGAGGGAGCGCTTGCTCAATATCGTTTCTGTATATAGAGACCTGTCCCATTTGTACAGGTCTTCCACAGTAGAGTAAAGAGAGCCGTTGCCTGTCTTCATGGACCAGTCGAGGTAGGGGGATTTCTCGATTCCCCAAGCGCCGGAGGGCTGGTATCCGGAGGCGAGATGTGCGACGATGGCAGAGGCATCGCCGTGATGTCCGGTATCTTTCATGTCGAGAGGTTCGAAGATACATTTTTTCAAGAAGGTCCCATAACTCATGCCGGAGACTTTTTCGATCACGTAAGCGAGCAGGTTGTAGTTGGAGTTGCTGTAGCTGTATTTTTCGCCCGGCTGAAATTCCAAGGGTTTTTGTTTGAACATCTCGATGATTTGTTCCAAGGATTGAGGAAACCTGGATTTCTGATCGTAGTCGGGGAAGTCATTCACGTTGGGTATACCGGAAGTGTGCGTTAGAAGGTGATGGATTGTGATTTGATTTCCGTTCGGATAATCGGGGATGAATTTGGATAGAGGATCGTTGATGCTCAGCCCGCCCCTTTCCTGAAGCATCATGATGGCAGACGCTGTGAAGGTCTTGGAAAGGGATGCGATCTGGAACTTGGTTTTTGGAGAGTTTGGGACACTAAACTCGACGTTCGCCATGCCATACCCTTTGGAGAGCAAGATTTTATCCCCTCTGGCAATCAGAATCGACCCGCCGAATCCTCCGGCATCGATGTACGGCTTGACGTATGCATCCACCTTGGCTTCGATGTCGGATATTTTTTCTTTATTTTTATAGACGCCTGCGGTTGCAAAAAGAAGGATGATGAAAAAGACCAGTGAGGAGTGTCCGTTCAAATATTTTGTCATGTCCGACTCCCGGATAAAGTCGTCACATCCGCCACAAATACGATGCCTTGAAGAAGAATCCTCTGTTCGTTTCGAGGAAGCGGTCGCTCTCCGAATAGCTCCCGTTTTCCCATTTTATTTTTTTGTAGAACGATCCGTAACCGAGGTGAATGACGGTTCCTGGAATATACGTAAAAGAAGCGAGAAAATCGGTCAACATTTCTTTTTTGTAGTTGTTGTATTCGACGATTCCTCTGAAGAAGAGGTATCGATTCATCTGATAGGTCAACCGGTTTCGGAGGATGGTATAATCGTAGATCTTTTGAGAATCGGAGTCCCTCG
>JBDRSZ010000071.1:0-20269 GCA_043824415.1 bacterium
TCCAGTTGGAGGAAGTGAAAGACATTCCTGTACGGTCTTATACTTGATCTCGGTGCCCGTCATGCCCTATCTTTGGACGAAAATGCCCAGAAAAAGATACTCCTGCCGTCAAAAATTAAAAAAGCTGTCGTCGGACGCGGAATTCAAGGAGAAGTCGAAGGCATGATTGGAAGAATCCGCTCTCTGAAATTAGGCCCGTATGCATTCGAGAATCTGGTTTCATCTTTTACACATTCCGAAAGCGATGCAGCCTGTGCATCGCACGGAATGGATGCCGACGGCAATCTGGGTGTCGTCATCATCAGTCGCTTCCATGTGGTCATCGATTATCCCCATCAGCGACTTCTCTTGACGCCGAACAATCAATTCGGGAAACCGTTTGAGTACAATATGGCCGGACTTTCGATGGAGCAGGTTAACGACGGATCTTTGTATGTGCGGGACGTCATTGCCGGATCCCCCGCTGATGAGGCTGGCATCACCAAGGGGGATCGTATCGTCGCCGTCGATGACAGGCCGATCGGAGCGTATGATTATTTTGAGATGTACCAGATGTTTCGCCAACACGGCCGGACACTCCGGGTCCTCATCTCCAGAGCAACAGATCATGTTGAAAAAATCTTGAAACTAAAGAGGTTAATATAACACTATGGAGGATGGCTTGATGACAGAACCGTGTGAGAGGGCGGGTGAGCTATTCGACTCCGGGTTGTATTGTGCGGAAAGCGTACTCAAGGCAATAGCCGAGGCCGGAGACATCGACTCGGACATTATCCCCAAGATTGCCACAGGTCTGTGCAGCGGTCTTTCGCGGACGTGCCGCACGTGCGGAGCCGTGAGCGGTGCTGTCATGGGAATTAGTTTGGTGTATGGACGGAACACACCAGCAAGGGACGTGGAGTATGTCTATGCACTCATCCAAAGATTCGTCGACGTCTTTTCAAAAAAGTTCGGATCAACCAACTGCCATGAGTTGACCGGATGTGATCTGGGTACAGAGGAGGGACAGCGACACTTCGAGATCAATCACTTGAAAGAAAAGTGCAGAGAATTTACGAAAGAAGCGACAAAGATGGCTATCCACATCATGGAAGAAGGCGTATAACAAACGTATCGATGTCATTATTCTGAAATCCACTTCTCCTGGACTTTAAACGGATTGAGAAGAACAAATTTTACGACGTCGCCTCCTCCCTCCTCTGACTTGATGAGATGACATTCTTCAGATCGTTTTTTAATCCGGGCACGATACGTAAAATGTTCCTGTAATAGATTTTCTCCAAAACCTCTGCCGGCAATCCCAGCCCATGAATACGCCAGCGAAAGCGTCCGAAAGTGCCGTCGTAATCCGGGGGAATGAAATACTCGTCGAACGTCTCCAAAAATCGGAAATAGCACCCATACATCTCCACTGAAGGCGGCATATCCGTGCCGAATGTGATACGATCCTGGTATGCGATGAGGAAATCTCTGGCCGAATACGGCTGCCTCCCCAGTTCATCTATACGCGCCGAGAAATCGATGAACACGTTGGGATGATCGTCCAAAAGTTTTGAAACGTACTCCAAGTTCTCTGCAAAATTGGCCACGTGGGGCAGCATGAAAGTCGTGTTGGGATGATTCTTTAGCACGCGGTCGCGGCGTTCCAAGAGTTCCTCCTTCCTCGGGAATTTGGAATCCACATAACTCCAGGCCGGATACTTCCTCAAAGTTTCGTAATGCTCGTTCTCCGACATGACCGGATCGAAAAAGCCGCAAGGATCGGATTGGTGAACCAGGACCGGAATGCCCAGTCTTCCGGCTTCCTCCCAGATGGGTGCGAGCCGCTCGTCATCCATGAACATGAGCCGACCTCTGTCGTCCCGGTAAAAAAGTCCGAGCTCCTTGAGAATTTTCAAACCGCGCGCTCCGCGGCGGATATGATCGTTCAGGAGTTCGACCGTCTCCTCGACGAAGCGCTCTGCGTCCGAGAACAACGGCTCGTTCCTCGGTCGGTTAAACGTCGCGCAGGTGAAACCGTAAAACTTTGCGGGATAGGGATTCGTGCAGTGGATGAAGAAATCATCGATGTTTCCAGGACTGAAGTCGTACCCGCCGTCCGCCCATTTAAGCGCAAGGTTCGAAGTCAGGTCGCAATACGAGACGACACCGACCTCTCCCATTGTCTCGACGATCCGCCCAACCGATTCCCAGTCTCCCCAGATGTGGTTATGGCCATCGATGACGGGAAACATCGCCTTCTGAGGGATATGGGATGCTCGGACCAGTAATTCCTTCATGTCAGTGTTCACTTCTCATGCATCTATTATTTATACTCAACACAAAGTGGTTTTCGGATTTTTATCGGAGACCTCACCTAAATCCTCTCCTTGAAAAAAGGAGAGGACCACATTGTGAAATCCGAAAACCACTTTGGTTCGACTATAAGTTGTGAAGCCAATAAAGTGGATGCCTCGGGCAGGATACCCGAGGCGATCGTTTGCATCTTATATAGACAAGACCCGTCCGACTTCATGACAACTCTTCAGGTCTTATACTTCTCCCTGTGTCAGCGACCCTGTCAAACCGTCCGATCTACAGACTGACTCCCTACTCATTTTCATCCAATGATTGTTCTTTATCCGTACTGATCTGTGTTGAACAATTCAGAATGAACTACCCCGCCGCAAGCAGCGGTGTATCAAAAACAATAACATTGAACGCCACAAGGAGTAGGGAATTAAATCCTTGCCCGCCTCTGGCGGGATTAAAAGCAATAAAACCTCTTATCGATAGGCCATGACAGGATCGACCAAAACAAAGCGTCTTTACTCTACCTGCGTTACTTCTTCGCCTTCTGCCCTTTGATGATCTGGGTCTTGTGCGCTCCCTTCAAGGTGTGCACCAGGAGTCCGTCTTTCCCTGGCAGCCAAACTTCCGCAAGGATGTACTCTGTAACATATTCGGTATACGACGGTTCAAAGTTCCCCACCATGTAGAAAACAAGCTGAGGCTCCTCGACAGGTTTTTCCGGTTTCTCCAGCTTCTTCAGGAATGGGATCTGGACTTCCTTGCCCGTCGATGCATGCCGCAGGGTAATTTGTTCATCTCCTTTCTGAGAAACCCAGTATTCACCGGCCGGGAATTTCTTTCCGCCGGCCTCGAACTTGAACGACATCTTGAAAGTATCCTGGGCATAGGCCGAGGTGCTGCTCATCATGAAAATAAAAGCGAGGACAGTGACTACCAAAATAGTTAAACGTTTCATGGGAATCCTCCTTTTTCTCAAATATCATGAACTATATCATACCCTCTGCCATGCCGTCATAGGACGAGGAACCGTCGGAGGGAACGTCGTTCTTCAGCGCTTCCTCCATGGCCATGACAAACGTGTCGATTTCCTCGAGCGTCGTGTATACGTTGGGTGAAACCCGGAGAGCCTGATAATCGAAGACTGAGTTGGGCGGGGCTCCCCCGACGAGCGGAACAACGATGATCCGATACTTGTTCATCAGGAAACGCGCGAGGTCCCTGACATCGATACCGTCGATATAGACCGCAGCAACCCCCCACGCCTGAGCGGGCTCATCGAGGTTCGTCAATATCTTGACGCGCGGATGGACCCTTAGCGCGTTAGCCCAGCGAAGCGTCAAGTAACGCAGACGCGCTGCCTTGCGTTCGGCTCCGATAGCCTGATGAAACGCCAGGGATTCACCGAGCGCCGCCCGGAGAGCCCACGGATGCGTTCCAATGGCCTCAAACTTCCGAATATCATCGTCCTGCTGTTCAGGAGCTGCCTGCAACGGCCAGAATTTCGGGATCATCTCCTTGCGCACGTATAGACAGCCGTTGCCGATCGGCGCAAGCAGCCACTTGTGCAGGCTGACGCCGTACGCGTCGCACTCAAGGTCTCGCAGCTTGAATGGGAAATGCCCCAGCGCGTGTGCACCGTCGACGATCGTGACAATCCCCTTTGAACGGGCCAGGCGGGAAAGCCGCTGTACGGGGAACAGCTGGGCCGTCAAGTTTGTAATGTGGCAGAAATGAAAGACTTTCGTCCGCGGTGTGATAGCCTTCTCAAACCGCTGATAGAGATCATCCTGTGTTGCCGGTACAGGAAACTGGAATCGCGTCACCTTGATGCCTTCGCGTCGCATGCGCTGGTCCCATGTGGTCAACATACGAGGATAATCCTGCTCGGTCGTGATGACTTCATCTCCAGCCTTAAGGTCGATTCCGTTCTGGACGATCTGCAGTGACTCGCTGGCCCCTCGCGTCAGCGCCAACTCTGTGGGATCGCATCCAAACTCTTTCGCCATCCGGAGGCGGATGGTTTGGATGTTACCCGCGACCATGCCTTGGTAATGAATGGGCGCCATGTTGATCATGTCCATGTAGCGCCAGACCGATTCGAGCACGACCCTGGGGCACGGACAGGTAAAGCCGTTATTCAAATTAATTATCGAGCGGTCCAGTTTAAAACCCAACTGGATTTCCCTCCAGTAGAACTCGTCCTTCGCGATCTCCTCGGGCGTCCGGCCCGCGACCGACTGCGATGCAGCCAGAACACGATCGAGGCCGCTGGCTTTCGCCGCGTATACTGCGGGCACCAAACCACCGGCCGCGCGCAGAAACGATCGTCGACTCCACTTTGTTGATTTCATTGTACATCTCCTTTCAATGGATTATGGTTGTTTTTCTTCACTGCGCCCACGCAGAAAAAGTCTCCAGAAGCCGAAGGCATGCCGCGTACAGACTCACATTCGTGATCCCGCAATAAACAATGATTAAAGCGACTGCTCCGAGAACGTACGGACGGAAGCGTGTCTTTGAAGTCGTGGCGACTGTAAGAACCAGCAAAGGCACCCAGTGAGCCGAATAGATAAATGTTTCGCGAACGTCGTACAGCATGTGCAGAACCGCTTGTCCGAAAAGGCATGCGGCGATAACCCGAAGCGCGGGCGACTTGAAAGACTGACGAACAAGGCAGAAAATGCCGAATGCCAGCACAAAAGACCACAACACCATGTAACAACCATGAAGCGGTATTGAAAACAAACCCGCGACTGCCTGCGATTGCTGAGGCTGTCGTGCTGCGGTTTCATCAACATCGAGTCTCGGCAGGTCATTCGGAGGCCATTTTCCCCACTGCACCTCATACTTCTCCGCTGGGACAACATGGTAGATCATCGGGGAAGATGCGACCGGATCGAAAAAGAGATACTTCAGTTTCATGGGAATGGATACCGACATGCAATCCCTCACCCACCATTTTGCCTCCCACGCTAATGTGGGCGAATTCATAAAAAACGTTGCGGACGGAGCCATCTTCAATTGCACGCTCCACAGAATAGTGAGGACCGCAAGCGCATGCAATGCGATCTGAACCGTACGCCGCACGCCCTGTTTGAAAAGCGACGATAAAAAGCCGGCCATCCAATTCGTCAGAGTAATGGAGGCGGAAACAACTTGAGCAGCCACATGGAGTATATAGTTTCTCGAGAATCTCGGGATCATCGCCAAAAGAATGGGCAGCAGAATCGTTGTGCTGCCGAAACAGAAGGATTCCGGCACTGTGAACCAGAACAGCACTGAGGAAGTCGAGAGAGCCAACGCCACATACAAGCATGTGTCCAAAATGCGTTTTGTGAGAAAGAACAGGCAAGCAAACAGCGTCAGAGTCCAGACGAACATGTTCACACCAAGGAAGAGTTGCGCTGTGGCCTGTGTTGAAAGTCCAAAAACAACCCGTAGCAAATATCCAGCTGGTAGAAATACCAGACCGTACAGCGGATGTTTATAAGTAGCCCAAAACGAACTGTGACGGTCGGTCATATTCGCATAAGTACGGGGCAAATCGCTTCCGAAGTATGAATCCATCAACTTTTCAGATCGATAGATGTGTTCTGGAAAATGATTTGCTAGGAAATAGCAAGTGATGGCCGCTGCCAGCGAAATGAGGATTGCCACCAAGCATACGATTCTTGTGCGGCTCATGAATTGTTTCTTTTTCGTCAACGCCGAGGTCACCTGCCGGGATAGAGCGTCAGCGGAATCCCGGTCAGGTGGACCTACTGGTTGGGCGTCCATTTGCGTTCAGGTCCATGGATCACGTACCTTTGTGTTTCTGCTGATCTTGATCCGGTTTGAGATCGAATGCAATGCCTGCCATCCAATCAACGATGTCTTGTCCTAACTTGATGTCATCTGTCTTGATCGCAACGTCCTTGAATGCCTCTATTGTGTCCTTAAGTTCCAAGTATTGTTGAGCCTCAAGGCATTTATCAAGCCATAATCTGTGCAGATTCTTTGGTAATCTTAGGTCTTGAGCACTGTCGCTTAATTGCTTCTCCATTGCTGCTCGAATATCTACACGTTCAACTTCCGATTCCGCAGAATTCAGCTTCCTCGCCCATCCAACAAATAAACTGTCCAAAATCATTTTGGCAGCATCTCTCTTTTCTAATGCATCATGCTTTTCCAGCCTGTTTACGATTTCGCCGAACGCTTCTCTTGGATTATCCTTCAAACTCACATATTTCCGATGACGCAGAAACAGCGGAATCTCGCATTCTTCGAGTAGTACTGGCAATATGAAAGCACCACGCTCTGCCAGCATGACGGAGCCTTCTGCTAACTCCTCTTTGACCCACTTGGAACTGACGGATGCCTTGCTCAAGAGGACGATTAGGAAGTCCGATGTGCTGATCCCCTCATTAATCTTTTCAAGAATAGAGTCCCCAATGCCTATCTGCCACCTATCAAGCCACACGTTCGCTCCGGCTTCTCGCAGGCGAGTTGCTAAGGATTCAGCGGTCTCACGGTCTACATGTGAATAAGAAATGAACACCTTTGACATCGGTTCCTCCATTTTCTTAGTACGCCCAACGATCGAACCAATGACATTCGATGATAAATTGACCGATTTATCAAGACATAAGAAATATCGTATGAATAATGAGACTTCGTTCCCTCGAACCGGACACCCAATAAAAGCCGATCTCACATGAGAAAAAATCCCATATATTCAACCCAGCTTTGACTCGAAAACAAGTAGATTGATTTAAATCAAAGGCAAAGAATTTCTCTGACAGTATAAATCATGCATTCGAATAAGTCAAGGAAAAAATGATCCTGAAACATGAACACGTCTAAATTCTCTTGTTGCAGAAAGTCACCCGCACTATCGATATTCGTCCTCTGTAAAACGATGTGTGCATTACCCAACAAGAAAAATTTCCAAAACCAGAAGCAATCCACAGACGGAGACAGGCGCTCACCCTCCCATAAAATAGGTTTAAAAAAGAAACAAGATAACTTTTTTAAGAAAAAAGTTGTCTAAATATATATACAGTTCAAAAGAAAAGCGAGAATCATTAAGAGACGAAGCTCCTCTGAATTGCAACTTTTTTTGTATCGATCCGTTTATAACTGAAACAGAGCTGTTTTCTTCATCAATTAAAAATAAGAGTTAAAGTAAAATCCCAATGAGTTGTACTTCTGTCCATTTATATCCACGAGCGGAGAGGCGAAAATATGGTTCCGTTTAAGTCGCACCATCGTTTTTTTATGTGTTTACTAGCACTGTCTTCATCCTTTTCCCCACTAGTTTCCCAGGAATTGAAAAGTCCGACATCCGATGTGGAGAGCAGAAAGCTCAACGTCAGCATGAGTGGTTTCCCGGATATTTCCTTTTTAAAGAACAAGATTGAGTTCGCTCACTTCGTCAATGAAAAGGACTCCGCCCTGGTCGTCGTGAAGATGGAAGAAACACCCATCGTCAATGGAGAGAGGATAATAATAATAACCTATTCGGGTCGGAAAGCACTGAATGGCATCAACGACGAGTTGAGTTATATGCCGCCAGTTGGAGAAACCGAGGAAGATACAAAACTGAATGTTGTCAAAATCCTGAAAATCACGCTTATAAAATATGCTGCTCATACACCCGTGGGCGACGACATCTCGATCAACTACAGTCATACGGAAGAACAAGTCGCCGCAGTGAAAGATAAATGGAATTACTGGCTCTTCAGTTTTAATTTTCATTTCAACCTGAATGGAGAAAAATCCGTGAGAGGCAACAATCTCAGTGGAGGATTCTCTGCGCGGCGGATCACCGACGAATGGATCATAAGAGCGAATGTGAATACAAATTACAGTGAAAATATTTTTGATATGAAAGAGATCGGTCTTTCGTATATAAACATTACGCGGAACCACAATTTTAACGGTCTGTTTGTAAAGAGCCTCGGCAATCACTGGTCGGTGGGCGCCTTCACTGAAGCAAGCCAGGCGACCTATTACAATAATAAGTTTTCTTCTGAAATAGCGCCGGCCATCGAATACAATATTTTCCCTTATATAGAATCTGAAAAAAGAGCTTTTACTTTCTTATACAGACTCGGATATATATACAGAAACTACTGGGAAGAGACAATATACGGAAAAAGAAACGAAGGGCTTTTTCAGACCTCCTTGATGGCCGATGTGGAAATCTACAAACCGTGGGGAAGCATCGAATCTTCTCTCACCGGTTCTGCATATTTAAAAGATTTTACCAAAAACAAATTGACATAGGATTTCGAAATCGATATACGAATATTTAAGCAGTTGACATTCGATATTGAATGGCAGGTTTCAATGATCCATGATCAGATATTTTTAGGAAGAGGAGGCGCATCGTTGGAGGAAGTACTGCTGCGACGAAAACAGCTTCAAACTCGGTACGATTACAGCATCGAATTCGGTTTTGGATATTCATTCGGATCGCTGAATAATAGAGTGGTTAATCCTGTTTTTGGAAACTAAAAGTCCCGAGGAAATGACAATGAAAATAGATAAAAGAACAAAGCACCGTCATATGAATTATATTGTATGGCTTTTCGTACTGTTATTCAGCGCACAAACGACTTCATCATCCCAGGCACAGATCAATGCCGATGCGGATGAAAATTCACAGAAAAAGGCATTAAAAGTTTTTGCCGAAGGAGGCATCGATTCCGATTATATGAAAAGAGAAATCCGGTTTATAAACTACGTGAGAGACCCCCGGATGGCCGATGTCTACATACTCATCACAAACCAATCCACCGGAAGCGGAGGGAGTGAATATACGATAACCTATCAGGGACAGAATAATTATGTAGGGATTAATGACACTTTAAAATATATTCGGAACAGCACGGATACGTATGAAATATACAGACGCGGATTGATAAAAGTCATCAAAAAAGGATTGATGCGGTATGTGGCGACGACTCCCGCAATCAACGATATATCCATCTTATATGAACCCTCCGTAGGAGAAAAAGAACCGGAAGTGGATAAATGGAGAAAGTGGGTCTTCAGCATAGGGTTTGATGTGGACCTTGACGGAGAAAAATACGAAAAAGACTGGAATTATGATATCAGTTTATCAGCCAGAAAGGTGACCGAAAAGTGGAAGTTTACAACTTATTTTAGCTATAATTATTCTCAAGAAGAGTACGAATACGAAGAAAGAACAATAAAGGACATTCGGAGAGACCTGTACGCAAACAGCAGGCTGGCCAGAAAAATGGGAGAGCACTGGGCCATCGGTTTCTACGGGCGTTTGGATTCTGATGTGCGGTACAACGATAAATTATCAATAAAATTTTCACCGGAGATTGAGTACAACCTCTTCCCCTACTCGGAATTTTCCAGAAGACAATTTCCCATTCGTATCGGATTCGGCATCAATCATCATGATTATTATCACGAAACGATTTATGACGAGACCTCTGAATTCGTGAGCGATTTTCATGCATCTGCATCCAGCGTCATTCAAGGGAAACGGGGAAGCATTATCAACGTCCTGGAAGGATCTTTTTATCTTCATGATTTTCGGAAAAACAATTTTGAATGGGTGAATATCTTCACCTTCAGGCTGTTCAAGGGATTTTCTGCGAATGCGCTCTTCGTCGTCGAACTCATACACAACCAGCTCTATCTCGAAAAAGGAGGCCTGACCGTCGAAGAAGTCCTGTTGGAACGCAAACAGCTTGAGACAAGCTACGACTATTATATTTCCTTCGGATTCAGCTATTCATTCGGGTCCATGTTCCAGAATATCGTCAATCCAAGGTTTGGGAATTAAAAGCACAGGTAGAAAAACCACAACGTTTTGTGTCGTTTGATCCATTCTACTGCCCACAAAATAAACGGACGGACACCGTCTTGCCGTCCGTCCGAGTCTCCGATTTCTTTCTTATCGAATGTGATGATTCATCTATGGATTTAACAGGTAGGCCGGAACAGAAAATTTGGCGTCATCAACACTTAGTATATCATTTATCTATCCTTAGACTCTTCCAAACAAACGCTAAGAACGAAATAACATAGCAGGCAAACCCAGTCCAGAATGACGTAGATATCGTCGCACTCATCGCTATGATCACCGCAACCACGGAAGCGAAAACGGACGTTGCTCCATTGATCCCCCAAAGCCAAGGAGTCAAGGTAGCTGATGTTTTTGATGCCATCTTCATTCCGATGGGGAACGCCATTCCCATAAACAGGCCTATGGGAAAAAGCATACCCACCGCTACGAGGATGCGCAGCGCTGTCGTCGATCCCTGGAATTCTCCCATAGCGTATGGAGTAAGGCTTCCGAAGACAGCGAGTACACACAGAAGAAGAAATAGACGACCATTTGCAGAACCCGTTAAACCGAAATTGTCGATCCTCCGCGTCGAATAACTTCCAATACCGCTCGATAGGAGCAAAGCGAAAAGCACGACGGATAGGCCGTAAGTAGGATGTCCTAAAAAAATGATCAATCTCTGCATTTGCGAAATTTCAACCAGCATAAAGCCAAATCCGATACAGGCGAAGAATAGGACAAGGGGTAAAGAGCCTCTTGGCATTGATTTCTTTGTCAGCAAGAGTGGAACAACAATACAGAGAAATGTAAGCCCTGCCATGATGATCAATAAAACACCTAATATAACGATAGGCTTTGTATTAATATATCCCTTTAGAGCTTCCTGTTTCCACATCTCTCGTTTAAACACATCCCGTAGACGAAGCGTAAGAAAGAAGAACGGGTTATTATCCGTCGGCGCAGAGATATTCGTGGGAAATTTAGCGGTAAAACTTTCGAGATTTTCCCCTGAAGCGATGGCTGCAAAGGTGGAATCGAGAGAGAATCTTGGATTCAGAAGGAGGTCAAACTTCATCTTTCCATTCACCGCATCTATGGTATCCAAGTCTCCATCTGTAAACGGCTTATTACTTACAAGCATAGTTGCCACACCTATATCATCGTTCCTCATCTGCCGGACAATAACAATGTGATTTCGCGGATTCTCTACACCCAAACGCATCAAGGAGGCGCACGCCAAAGACGTGAGCCTGTATATCTCGCTGGGCCTTTCCCAGTACCAGCGGGAAAATGTCAATACGCCATCAGAAGTCAGATGTTCCAAAAATATTTGCCATGCCTCGACAGTGTAAAGCGCGTTTTCCGTCAGGACGAATGCACCCGCCGCAGTTGCTGCATAGGTATCGATAAGGGAAGACTGGATGATATCAAATTTATCCTGCTGTCTGGCTACCCAGCTTCTTGCCTCATCGGCTATGAAAGTGACGTTTGGGACTCGATCCAGATGACCCGTAAAATCACCGAATCTCTGATTGACGATTTTAATAATATCGTGATTGATCTCGAGCCCCACAACCGATTCCTGTTCAAAAGCCAAAGCTGAGAGAATATCTCTGCCGCCTCCGACACCGATAACCAGCACGCGCGAATCCGGTCTTATATAATGAGCCATATTTGTAACATCGTATTTCAGGTGCTCCAAATCACTCAGGTTTCCGTCAAAGGCCGTGATGGGTGTGTACGCAAAAGCATCGATATTCATATCCAGTTCTCTGACCTTTTTATCCAAAGGAAAAGTAGAACTAATGCCCCAGCCAAACGGCTTCCTTGATTCATTCGGATTGCCCCAAACCCGAACACGCGAAAAAGAATTCCAGTGTTCATAAAGCGGACGATCTTCAAAATAGCCTCTCACCCAAATCAACCGCAGCAAAGGAAATTGCTTATACACAAAAATCGTTTGAACGGCTGTAAAAAACCCCAGCAGGAAGCTGGAAATAACAGCGATCCTCACGAGCTTCTTATAACCTGCATCTATAGCGAATAAAACCGAGCCGATACTCGCAAGAAGAGCGACAACGATCACTGCTGTCGGACCGTCAGTAAATCGAAGAACATACAACAGAAGTATACATCCAACGGCTGCACCCGCGAGATCAGTAGCATACAGCTTGCTGACTTGGCGAGGGAATTTGGTCAATGCAATGCAGACGCATATACCGCTGAAAACGAATGGGAAGGATATCACTGTATATGTCAACACTATGGAATAGAGACCTGCAATCGATCCGTCCCTGATAAACGGAATACTGAGATGCGTCAGAAAGCTTATAACAATAGACACTCCAAAAAATAAAGCACTGAGAGCAAGATGAACCTTTGCCCTGTCTTGCGTGAAAAAGTTTGGAAATAGATACACCAAAATCGCCCCCACAGTCATCCCGAAAAGTGCTATAGATATCGCCATAAAAGCGAAGTGGTACCACATAGTGACGCTGAAAATGCGTGTCAGAAGAATTTCGAACATCAGGCTGGCCATGACCACCATAAACAAACCGGCATATGTCCGTTTTTTCGCTATCACTTCTGCGTTCATAAACCTACCTCATGTTATCCTGAAAGGATTTCTGCCCTTGCGGATGATGTCCTGCTTTTACAGAGGATACGCCTCTGCCCCATGAAAATATCAAACAATAAAAAATCGAATGCGAAACAGATGCATGACGCCTAGTAAAATCAGAGTTAATACGATATAGTCGAACCAAAGTGGTTTTCGGATTTCACAATGTGGTCCTCTCCTTTTTTCAAGGAGAGGATTTAGGTGAGGTCTCCGATAAAAATCCGAAAACCACTTTGTGTTGAGTATAATTATCGCCATCAAAGGAAACCGTCTACTCCCCCCCGAAATAAATAATTTCCTTTCGGTCAGAGGCATGGGATTGCGCAAACAGTATAAAAGATAAATTCGACGATGTCAAGGGAAAAATCCGTTCAGTCCGAAAGCATAAAAAAAGCCCGCAACCATGCGGGCCTGAACTCGTACTTGTTGTGCTGCAAGGACTCATGCCTCTGCAGATGATGGCCTATTTTTTAAGAAAACGATCCTCTGTGGGATTGGAGGATTGAGGTCATGGTTTTCATTAATCGAAAACTTCTTTCATCAACCGTATGCATACTTTGAGAACAGTATAATCATTCAGCCGGCTTCCGAATTCCTTCCCACTGCGAACACATCCGCACCGCTTCCTTATCCCCGCTTTCACACAGAGTCCACAATGCAGGCGTGACCTTCTTCTCGGCAATGTGCTTATGAACATAAGGACAAAAGGTCGAATGTACGCCGGCCAAAATATCATCTACAATTTTTTCGATAGCAGCAGGTTTGGTATCGGCTTCATAGTTTTCCTGAAACACCCGCTTATGAATCCGTTCCAAATCCAAGAAAAGGCCGAGCAATATAATGCTCACGCGCTCAACGTACTGTTCGTAGTACAGACCTCGCTCATAATCTTGAATGACATACAGCATTTGCGTCTTTTTACGAGCCGATCGCACAAATCCAAGGTTAATCAAATACCCCATCGCAGCTAAAATCAAACCCAGACCCCATAAAGTCACGCCTGAAATGCCCACAGCCTGCGCCACAGTCACACCTCCGGCAGCCCCAATCGTCATTGTGGGCAACGATTTGAGAAAATCCTGCATCGTGTTCCCAAAGTTCAGGCTTTCCTTTACGGATTCAAGGTACGTCTCTCGCAGCTTTTCATTTTCCTTAAAATTCAGCTCGCGTCCCTTGTAGGCAGTATCCAGGCTGCGGAGACTGGCCTTCATCGTCGCAACCGCGCTGATGATATAGCTCTTCTCCTGCTGACTCACATGCTTCGCTCGAGCCTGTTCTTCAATGTCCTTGAGCGAATCCTCCACATACGTCGCCATCGTTTTGGAAGGCTCCTCCTTCGAAAACTTACCGGTCATCGCCCAAACCATGCGGACGGCTGTAACAGTCGGCAGCAATGCGGTTTTTGCCATGAACGCCTCCTTATTTTATCAAACCAAAAATCATCAAAAGTCTTTTATAAATGTAGCAAAATTCATTCATCCCGATCATATGGTTCACAAACCCCGATTTGGGAACGCAATATCTCATTGTCCTGTAATAACTCCTGGACTTGGGAACATGAAAATTGGTAACTCGAACCAATGGATGGCATCTCTCCAAGAGATGCCATCCATTAAACATAAATGCCAGAGGCGATCACATATGGGGATGAATACAAGCGGCATCGACTTCCGGGTCAATTCTCCGCAAACCACTCATCCTTGGTCTCGGGCTTCAAATGTTCCATGAAAAAATCCATGCGGCTCATTCCAGCTTGTTGATATCTGATCCTGTGTGCCATTCCGGGATAGATCAACCAGTCGAATCGTTTCCCGGCTTTGAGCAGAGCATCGACCAGCTGCATGACATGCGTGGGATGCACGTTGTCATCCACTGCTCCGTGCTGGATGAGAAGTTTGCCCCTTAAATTCTCCACATAATTCAGTGGACTGGATTTTTCATATCCATCCGCGTTATACTGGGGTGTTCTCATGTACCTTTCCGTATAAATCGTATCATAATTCCTCCAGTCCACTCCAGGCGATCCTGCCACACCCACATGAAAATGTTCCGGAGCTTTAAGAAGCGCCATAATAGACATATAGCCGCCGTAAGAACCGCCGGTAATGCCCACCCTGCTCGTATCCACATACGGACGTGAAGATAAATATCTGATCGAAGCGACAAGGTCTTCCACGTCCGTCTGCCCCAGCTTCAAGTAGGAAGCCGATTCAAATTCCTTCCCTCGCTTGATGAGTCCCCTGTTATCGATTCTGACGACCAGAAAACCAAGCTGTGAAAGTCTTTGATTGTTGTCCAGAAATATGTGACTGTTGGAGATCTCTTTCGTGCTCGGTCCGCAGTAAACGCTATAAATCACCGGATATTTTTTATTTTCATCAAAATTTGAAGGTCTATAAAGGATGCCGTCCAGATCATATTTCCCGTCCGCCGATTTATAAACGAAATGTTCAGGTTTGATCAAATTCAATTCTTTACATTCATCCGCAATCACGGATTGTCCGAGCTGCTTGATAAATGCGCCGTCTCCGCTGTGAATGTTGAATTCCGTCGGATCGTCAAAAGAAGAAAACCTATCGGAAAAGTATTTCCCGCCCGGGGAGACACTGACAAAGTGCGTTCCCGGCCTTTCCGTGAGTTTTGTAAATTTCGAACCGTTCAGCTTGACTCGGTACAGGTGCTGTTCCGTGCCCCTGTTTTCGTACCCCGTGAAATAAATCCAGTCGTTGTCCATATCCACTGCCTGAATACGCTGCACGGGAAGTTTTGCATTCGTGATCTGTTTGATCAGTTTGCCCGATAATTCGTACAGGTAGATTTCTCTCCATCCGGTTCGTTCCGATGTCCGCAAGAAATGTTTATTGTCCGGCAGAAAATATATTTCATTCCCTTCCGACAAAAAGCCCAACCCTTCTGTGATAAAGCATGGCTCCTCTTCTTTGAACAGGACTTTCGATTCTCCTGTATTCGGATCCGCCGAGAGGATCTCCACATTGTTTTGAAATCTGTTCTGCCTTTTCAACGTGAATTCTTTGCCGTCGTACGACCATCGCCCATTGTAAAGATAGACATTGGTCTCGATGCCGGTGTCCACCTGGATTCTCTTTTTTGTCTCTACATCGATGATAAAGAACCTGATGATTGGATTATTTTCTCCGACCCTGGGGAAACTCTACATTTCGAGTTCAAAGTCAAATTTTTCATCGTGAAGAACCGGAAACTTCTTGACCGGGCTTTCATCAAACTGCATGAAAGCGATTTTCCTGGAATCCGGCGACCACCAGTAACAGTAAAACTGAGCGAACTCTTCGGCATAAACCCAGTCGGGGTAACCATTGCGTAGATCTTCATGTCCGTCGGTCGTCAGGGCAGTGATTTCATCTTTTTCCAGATTCCTCAAGTAAAGATTGTATCCATCCACATAAGCAGTATATTTATAATCCGGTGAAAATACCTCTTCGTAGGAGGCATACCTGACGCCTCTCTCCGGCGGGCGGACCTTGAAATGCTGCATCTTGTGGGTATTCGGGTCATAGAAGAAAACCTTGGTTCTGTTGCTTAGATAAAACCGTATCTTATTCCCGTCCTCAATAAAATCAAATTGTGTAAAAGGAAGACGGCTTCCCGTTTCACCCATCAGATTATTATATGCGGCGATTAATTTTTCATCATCGAATAGATTCGTTTCTGTTCCCGTTCGGGGATCGATCTTTTTAAAAGTATCCCCTTTCCGAACGACATACGCCTCTCCGTCGGGCGTCCAGCGCACGCTTCTGTCACCCTCGTACTGAATGAGTTTTCTTTGGTCCGTTCTGAGTTTGTGATATAATTCAATACCCTGAACCTGGCTGAAAACTGTGGAAAAAGTACTCAGAACAAAAATGAATAAAAGATTGGCAACACTAAAAAATTTGTCTCTTCTCTTCATGGCCGACTCCTTTAAATGAGTGGTGGCATCTCTCTAAGAAATGCCACCACTAAACGAAGTGATTATATGAAATGTATGATTACTGGATCCCCATCTCCTTCAACAAATACCCCGCGCCGCTGAATTTCTCAGTAAGGAACAGCACATACTTGATATTCACGGAGATCGTCCGTTGAATATCATAATCGTACTGCCAGTCGCCGGTCATGGCTTCGTAATTCCCGTCGAACGCCAGGCCGACCAGTTCACCCTTCGCATTCATCACCGGACTTCCACTGTTCCCGCCCGTGATGTCGCATCGGTGCGTGAATGCCACGGGGACATCGCCCAGCTCGGAATCGACCCACCGGCCGAGGTCCCTCTTCTCGTACAAGTTGACGAGTTTTGCCGGCGCATCAAACGGCTCCTCTCCCGTGTTCTTCTCGACTACGCCCTTGAGCGTCGTGAAGGGTTTGTACCAGACGGCATCCGCCGGTTTATACCCGGCTACATGCCCGTACGTGAACCGCATCGTGCTGTTGGCATCCGGGTACAACCCCGCGCCTTTCCACTCGTACAGCGCATCGATATATTCTTTCCTAAGATCGGTGATGTTTACGGAAAACTTCTGGGAACGCTCTTGATAAGCCTCAGCTTCATCGTAAAGTCCGGTGGCTATCGTCATCAAAGGATCGCCCAAGCCTTCCAGTTCTTTCGAGGATTTCTTAAAAAGAGTCCTCGCGTATTCCACGTCTGCGAGTTTGGCCTTCGAATACGCCTGCTCCACAAATGCGTCGATAGATTGACCGCCTTGGAATAAGTATTCAAGACCTTCGATCCTCTGGCCTGCCGGAACTTCGTTCACCTTCTTCAGAACCCGTTTGAGCATCGCCTTGTCCACGGGTTCGTAGTAGCCGTAAAAACGAAGATGAAGATTCTTCACCGCCTGCTCGACACCCCTCTCCGTAAAATTGGGATTGCGTTCCTTCTCGGGCTTCTCTCTCTCCCTGGCCACACCGTATATCTGAGTGGCCAGCGACGACAACGTACCGCTCGAGAATCCGAAGAGGCCAATTGCGTCGTCCTTCTGCTTCATCTTCGTCAATTCGCCGTACTGCGCTTTAATCCGATCCAGTATATCGCCATATTTTATTCTGAGTTCGGGCTTGCCGTTGACAAACGCCATCAGTTCCTTTTCGAATGCGATCTTCTTCTGCACGAAACCCGTCTTCATCATGCCGTCGATCTTGCCCTGGTTATTCTTCATCGTGTTGTTCAAACCCGCATCCAGGCTGGCGACTTTGATCTTCCCTTCGGGCGAATCCTTCGTCTGTTCAGCTAGAATATTTAGAATTTCTTTATAATTCTGTATCGTCTCCGGGTAGTTGTATTTCAGATTCCACCCCACGGAGTTGGAAGTGCGCCAGCGCGTCGTCGATCCGGGGAATCCTAAAATGAACGTAAAATCACCTTCCTTCAGATGGTCTTTGGCAATCCGGAGATACCGCTTGGGTTCCACCGGAACATTGTCCGGACTGTACTTCGCGCCCGATCCGTCCCGCGCCTTGTACACGCGGAGGTAAGTGAAATCCCCCGTGTGGCGCGGCCACATCCAATTATCGATGTCGCCGCCGTACTTGCCGATGGATTCCGGTGGGGCATACACAATACGCACATCCTGATACCGTTTGTACACAAAAAGGATGTACTGCTTCCCGTTGTACATCGAAGCCACAGAGGCCAAAATATCGTCCCTGCCTTTTTCGATTTTTTGGGTCATCTGCGTGATTTTCTCATTGATCTTCTTATCCCGTTCCACCGGGTCTTTCACGCCCTTGCCCGCTTTCAGAACCTCCTCGGTCACATCCTTCAAATACTGGAGAACAGAGGCGGTCGATCCGATGGCCTGCAATTCCTCGGAACGATTCATGGCCAGGAACCCATCCTTGATGTAGTCCTTCTCTTTTGAAGAGGCTCTCTGCAGCGCGCCGTACGCGCAATGATGGTTCGTTAAAACCAAACCGTCCGGCGATACGAACGAGGCCGTGCATCCCCCCAGCCACACAACCGCATCCGTCAGTGACGGCTTGTCCGGATGGTAGATGTCTTCGATTGCGATCTTCAAACCCTTTTTCTCCAGCTCCAATTGCTTCAGCTGGGTTAAAAGCCACATCCCCTCCTCGGCCATCGCAGAAAAATAAAACAGCACACTGAAAACGATGAGAAACAATCGTCTTTTCATGGTACGATCTCCTATAGTTTGATAAGGATAACGGAAGATTTATTATATACGTTCGAAGGGACGTTTTGTTTCTTCGATGAAATCACGCCTTACTATAAAGAGATCCTACAAAAAGGGCTCGAAGTCGGTCCGAGCCCAATATGCGATCGCATCACATTGTGCCATCCAACCATAGATAGAAGTATTGAATGTTGATTCAAACGGAAGGCACGAATAGATATCTAATTCAAGATGATATCGTCGTCATCACCCCCTAAAAATTCCAAATACTCACCCACGCTCATTTCATCCAAAGATTTATAATGCAAATAGATATAATCTCCAGCTTGAATCTTCAACCGTTCTTTCTCTTCAATGATTCGACCGACCGCTTTCCCATCATGATATTTTAACAGTTTTATTTTACCCACATTTTTCATACGAGGATTGGACAAACGAAATACACTGACTTCATCATAGACTTCACGAATACCCACATCCGTCTCCAGAACCACATATTTCGGCACGACTTTAACAACCTTTTGTATCGTCAGATGCGATTCTTTCCTCTCCCCAATGGCTGTTATTCTTTTTGTATTTGAGCAAGCCGTAATGAAGATGAGTGTTATCCAAATCAGAAGATATTTAAACATTCAAGAATCCTCAATCGTATCAGGAGGTAACAATCTGTAATAATCATAGAAATTTTACAATCGTTATGACAAAATCTTCACACTTATGAAGCGATTATCATACCTGTCATAATCCCTGCATGTCCGAGGACTCATGAAATTCCACCCGTTCCTGAGAAATAAAAAAACCTGCTTTTAAAGCAGGCTTGAGTCATCAATATTTCAAACGATCCAGCGGGATTTTTATTCTATTCTTTACACAAAATGAAATGACACCATTGTGTAATGATTTTCGATTTTACGAATTCTCAAATTTCAGTGAGATCTCCATCTTCTTATTTGTTCAGTCTCCAGAGGGCCATGTTGAGTATTGAAGCGAACGAAACCCACGCGTAGTACGGAAAAAGAAGCAGTGCGGCGATCTTGTTGATTCTTGAAAACAAAATGACATTCAGGAGGATGAAAAACCACAGCGCCATGATATGCGCAAACGCCAGAGCCGGTCTGTGAAGTCCAAAGAAAATCCACAACCAGGAAGCGTTGAAGATGAGTTGGATGAAGTAAACGATGAACGCTGCCCTCGCTGTCGAGAAACCGGCTTCTCTCCAAACAAGCCAACCGGATAAGGCGATCAGGATGTAGAGCACCGTCCATACCGGACCGAAGAGCCAGTCGGGCGGATTGAACGCAGGCTTACTTAAGCTTTCATACCATTCGCCCGACTGGAACCGCGAGCCGGTGAAGGCGATGGCGAAGACGATGAGGAGAAGAAGGAGAAGGACAA
>JBDRSZ010000072.1:0-10624 GCA_043824415.1 bacterium
TGATGGCAGTCATTTAAAAAAAATTACTCATAACGAGGAGTATTATATCGGTCATATTGAATGGTCGCCTAATAGTTCCCAAATTGTATTTACATATAATTATAATCTTCATACCGTGAATGTTAATGGAACAGGACTACGAAAAATATCAGATGAAATGCTTCAGCTTGGATGGGCAAGCTGGTCCCCTGATGGTCAGCAGATACTGTTTGTGGCTTATAAAGACTATCCGAATGGAGAGATATTTTCGATCCGTCCCGATGGGAGTCAATTAAAGCGCTTGACGTATAATGATGGCAATGATTCATCGCCTGTCTGGTCTCCGGATGGGCGTAGGATTGCTTTCCAATCTGAGAGAAATGGTATGTCTGATCAAATCTATGTGATGCTTAAAGATGGCTCAGAACAGAGGCCAATTACAGATTGGGAGGGTTGGTGTTCCGAACCGAGGTGGTGTCCTGTTCCTAATCGTTGAATGGATGATGTAGGATTTATCGAAGGATGAATAGGATGCCCGAACTTTGGAATCCTCCTGATGGTTGGCATATTATCTCGACAGTTGAAGCCCACACAGCCAGAATGTCTGTGTTTTTACGGGTGGGGAAGTGGACCAGTCTCAGATGAGAAGAGGTCATGATTAACGGATACAATAATGTCGGGCTGGATGTTGACCTGTCTTCGGGGGAGATCGAAGAATTTCAAGTAGAAGATGACGTCATTACGGGGACGCTGGGCGGAAGGGGAATGGGTGTCTTCTATTTATTGAGAGACGTTTCTCCAAATATCGATCCGTTTTCGGACGAGAATATGCTGGTTATTTCTTCGGGTGGTTTGGGGGGAAGTATCGCACCGACAGGCGGCAGGTTCTCCGTGACGTTCAAGTCTCCTCTAACGGGGACAATCGGCAGTTCAAATTCCGGCGGGTTCTGGGGCATGTCCTTCGTCCGGACGGGGTACGATGTCCTCCTCATCCGGGGGCGGGCAAACGCACCGGTCTACCTGTTCATTTCTGAGGACCGTCGCGAGCTCGTCGAGTGTCCCGAACTCTGGGGCATGACGATGCCTTCGTTGACGAATGAACTGCGTGCGAGATATTCACAGAGTGTGAAGGTTCTGGGCATCGGTCCCGCCGGAGAGAACCGGGTTCGGTTTGCCGCGATGATGAATGATTACAGCCGCGCCGTGGGGAGGGGAGGGCCTGGCGCCGTGATGGGATCGAAGTACCTGAAGGCCATTGTCGTTGAAGGGAAGAAAAAATTTACAGCAGTCAACACCGAACTCTATGAGACGGGACTCTATCAAGCGAATAAGCTCCTCCGTTCCATGCCCGTAACTTCGAAAGCGCTTCCCGAGTTAGGTACAGCGGGACTTGTGAAACTGGTCCACGAGCACGACATGCTTCCTCATCGCAATTTTCAGGATGTGCACCATCGACTCGAAGATATCGAAATGATCTCCGGAGAGTATTTAAAAAAGAAAATTCTGACCTCGCAGCGGGGATGCTTCAACTGCAGAATCCGATGCGGCCGGCTGACGCAGGTGGAAGAGCGGAAGGGTGAGGGGCCGGAATTCGAGACGATTGCCCTGATGGGAGCGAATCTTGAAATCTACGATATCGAGGAAGTGGCCCTGGCCAATTATGTGTGCAACGACATGGGCATCGATACGATCTCGTTCGGGAATACGGTTGGTCTGACGATGGAACTGTATGAGAAGGGCATCGTTCGTAAGGCAACAACGGGCGGAGCGGACCTTCCATTCGGCAAACGGGGTGTTCTCGAAGAACTGGCACGACAGACGGCGTATCGTAGGGGATTCGGGGATGAGATCGCAGAGGGAGCGCTGAGATTGGGACGAAAGCATGGCGTGGAAGAACTGGCCATGGCTGTCAAGGGACTCGAACTCCCGGGGTACGATCCGAGGGCGTCGCTCCTTCAGGCCTTAGGGTATGCGACGGCTTCGCGTGGAGGATGCCATCTGAAGGGCGGGTATGCCATCACGCTCGGCTTTTTCGGAGGGTCGAGGGAAGTGGACCGCTTTTTAGTCGATACGGTCGCGGGACATATTGTGAACGAACAGGACTCAGGCTGCGTCGCCGATTCTCTGGGCATCTGTCGATTTTCATTTTTCTCTTTCGGGGAGAATGAGCTGTCCAGGATTTATTCGGGGTACACAGGACTGGATATCAGCCCCGACGATCTGAAGAAGATTGCGAAGAAGACCATCGACATGGAACGGTTATTCAACATGGAAGCCGGTTTTACGAAGGAGGATGATACACTTCCCCTGCGTTTTTTCCATGAAAAGATTCCTATTTCCGGAAAGATGCGGGCCATCGATTTCGATGAACAGTTCAGTCCAATGTTAAGAAAATATTATGAGGTTAGAAAATGGAATGAGGACGGCGTGCCGAAGGAGAAGACGGCATTGATCGCTGTTCCTTCTGGAGTGTAATCCTATGATGAATACGAAAGAGCACATCATCAAGATCGGACGGGCCATGCTGGCCTTGGGACTGCAGAACACGCATTGCGGCAACATTTCTGTCCGGGAGGGTGACGAGTTTTACATCACGAAGACGGGATCGATGAAGGGGCATTTGGAGGAGAGAGACATCGTGCTGCCCGGTTTAGACGAACCCAAGACGGGACTCTTCCAGGCTTCGTCGGAGACGGGAACGCACCGGGAGATATTGAGGTACGCCAAGGCAGCAATGCACGCCCATTCCCTGCCGGCAACGCTCATTTCCTATACGACAGACACAATCGAACCTCTTGATTTTTTAGGAAAGAGCTATCTTCGATCCGTTCCCGTGGCTGCGTTCGAGTATCCGGTGGGTTCGAAGGAGATGGAGGAGGAGATCCCTAACCGGCTGCGCCAGGCATCGGCAGTCGTTGTGAAAACGCACGGGCCTTTCGTCAGGGGAAACAGCTTGAACGAGGCGTTTTTCAATCTCTGCATCGTGGATTATTCGTCTGAAATCCTGTTGAATATGGCAATGCTGGGCGTGGATCGTTCTCGCGTGCAAGAGCTTCATTATCCGCATTCAAAAGTGTATAAAGAGCCGAAAGATTTCAAGGCGACGAAGGACGGTGAACTCATTCGTCAGTTTAAACGAACGGCTTCCGACATTTTCACGATGAAGCTGAGTCCGTTCCACACCGGATCTCTGAGCGTGGAGGATGGGAACGAAATGCTCTTCGCGTCCGCTGTTTCTTCGCCCGAGACTTTCGAGAATGAAATCGTCCGAAAGAAGATCGAGGAAGAGGAAGATGATTTTTTCAAGAATTTGCACCGTGCGGTGTACACACATTCGAGTGCAAAATCGGCCATCCTCACACATTCACCTTACGCGATGATTCAATCATTCTGCATGCTGAGCAAAGGGATGGACCGCATCGTGCCCATCGATGCGGAAGGGGGCTACCTGTATCCCGCCGTTCCCGTCGTACTGCCTGATACGGATATGAAATCCATCATCAGGAAAGCGGAGAAGTACAAGATGGTCGTTCTTGCCGGACTGGGAGTTTTGGCTGTCGGCCATACACCGGGCCATACGATTCATCATGTTTCGTCTTTAAAGAATATCTGCTATTTAAAAACTCAACTCGAGTTGATGGAAAGAGTGGGTGTCGTGAAGGATGCGGATGCGTACCTCGATGAGCGGGGTAAAAACTGGTAGCTGGAAGAGCATATAGAGAAAGGGACAATCGCTATGGCCGACATTCGTGATTTGAAAGTCAATCCGCCCGTGAAGCGTCTTCGAGGGGCTCTCCCGAAGATAGGCATCCGGCCCGTGATCGACGGCAGACGCAAGGGTATTCGCGAGTCGCTCGAGAATCAGACGATGCAGATGGCCAATTCTGCCGCCCGGTTTCTTACAGAACATATTCGTCATTCGAACGGTCTTCCTGTGGAATGCGTCGTGGCGGACACAACCATCGGAGGCGTGGCGGAAGCGGCGGGGTGCGCCGAGAAGTTTGCGCGTGAGTGCGTTGGCGTGTCGCTCACGGTAACGCCGTGCTGGTGCTATGGTACGGAAGTGATGGATTCCGAACCGCTCGTCCCCAAGGCCGTGTGGGGATTCAACGGAACCGAACGTCCCGGCGCGGTGTATCTCGCAGCCGCTCTTGCGGGCTACAGCCAGAAGGGGCTTCCGGCTTTCGGGATATACGGCCGCGATGTTCAGGACAGAGACGACACGTCGATTCCAAATGATGTCAAGGAGAAACTCCTCGTGTTTGCGAAAGCCGGCCTGGCGGTGGCCGAGATGCGTGGCAAGTCGTATCTTTCCATGGGGTCCGTGTCGATGGGGATTGCGGGCTCCGTCGTGGACGATCATTTCTTTCACGATTATCTGGGGATGCGCAACGAGTACGTGGACTTGTCTGAATTCGTTCGGAGGATGAACGAGTCCATCTACGATAGAGAAGAGTACGAGAGAGCTCTCGCATGGGTCAGGGCGAACTGCAAGGAAGGTGAAGATCTTAATGCACCGGGAAAGCAGAATACGAGGGAGCGGAAGGATCGGGAATGGGAGATGGTTGTGAAGATGACCATGATCGCACGGGACCTGATGATTGGTAATCCGAAGCTGGAAGGAATGGGGTACGGCGAAGAGGCGTTAGGCCACAACGCCATCGCGTCCGGTTTTCAGGGACAGCGACAATGGACGGATTATTTTCCCAACGGCGATTTCTTGGAGGCGATTCTGAATTCCTCGTTCGATTGGAATGGCATCCGCGAGCCGTTCATCGTGGCCACGGAGAACGACTGCCTGAACGGGGCTGCTATGCTGTTCGGACACCTGCTCACGGATACGGCACAGATTTTTTCGGATGTGCGGACGTACTGGAGTCCGAAAGCTGTGAAGCGCGTGACTGGGAACGAATTGAAGGGGCGGGCGGCCGACGGCATTATCCATCTCATCAATTCGGGGCCCACGGCCTTGGACGGGACGGGTGAGCAGACAGAGAACGGGAAGCCTGTGATGAAGCCTTTCTGGAAAATCACACCCGAGGAGGTAAGACGGTGTCTGGATGCCACGCTGTGGTGTCCGGCGGCGCTGGAGTATTTTAGAGGAGGGGGTTTTTCGACCCAGTTCTTGACGAAGGGAGGGATGCCCATTACGATGTCCCGCGTGAATCTGATCAGAGGTCTCGGGCCCGTACTCCAGATCGCCGAGGGATACACGGTCGATCTCCCCAAGGATGTTCATGAGAAACTGAGCCGACGGACGGACCCCACATGGCCGACGACCTGGTTCGCACCGATTTTAACGGGGAAAGGCGCTTTTATGGATGTCTATTCTGTGATGGCCAACTGGGGCGCGAATCACGGGGCCATCAGCTACGGTCATATTGGAGATAAGCTCATCACGTTAGCGTCGATGTTCCGCATTCCGGTGAACATGCACAATGTGAAAGAGAGCCGAATCTTCAGGCCGAGTGCGTGGAATGCGTTCGGGACGGAGGATTTGGAGGGCGCTGACTATCGCGCCTGTCGGAATTTTGGACCGTTGTACGGATAACTGCAAAGGGCGCTAAGAATACGCAGAGGGCGGAAAGAAAATATCCCGGCATGAAAGAATCGTATTTAAAAAATCGAATTTCGGTCTTTTATAAAGAACTGAACTTGGACAAATTTCCAGATTCTGTGTAGGTGAGGTTGTCATGCCCGAAATTTTATATCGGGCATCCAGGGGAAGGGATAAATTCTTGAACCTCGCCGTGCCTGGATTCCCGCTTAAAGAATGCGGGAATGACATTTCCCGAAGAATTGATATAGAGTCGAAGAAAATTATTTTATGAAGGTATCCCTCTTCATTCCGTGTCTTACTGAACACCTTTTTCCTGAATCCGCTCTGTCGATGATCAAGGTGCTGCGGCATTTGGGCGTGGAAGTGGATTACGTGGAAAATCAAACCTGCTGCGGTCAGCCGGCGTTCAATTCGGGATACCGGAAGGAGATCGTTCCGATTGCCGAGCGTTTTATCGAATTGTTCGAGGACAAGGAGGTCGTGGTCGCTCCGTCGGGTTCCTGCGTGGCCATGGTTCGGCTGTTTTACAAAGAGCTGGACATCAGGGAGGATCTCATATTAGGGCTGGACGGATTGGTGGAGAAGATTTTTGAGTTCACCGAATTCGTCGTGGATGTGCTGAAGATCACAGACATTGGAGGACAGTTTGCCCATTTGGTGACGTATCACGACTCGTGTCATCTGAATCGGGAGCTGGGCATTCGGGAGCAGCCCCGTCAACTCATCCGGGCAATCAAGGATATTCAATTTGTGGAGATGAAAAAGCCGGACTTGTGCTGCGGGTTCGGCGGCACATTCTCTTACAAATTCAAGGATGTATCGATTGAAATGGTAAAACAGAAATGTGAATACATCGAGGCGAGCGGGGCTGAGTACTGCATCGGCGCCGACTCGAGCTGTCTGATGAATATCGAAGGCTATCTAAGGAAGCATCGCCTAAAAGTTAAGACGATGCACATCGCCGATCTGCTGGCTAAGAGTTTGCACTTGTGAGGCTCGTTTCGTGGAAATTTCGCCCAAAAAGATAAAAAAATATATCCGAGAGTCTCTGAAGAATGACAAGTTGAGAGCTGCGGTGAAAAAAGCGGCGGAAACGGCTGCGCAGGCCCGCCAGGTCTTTGTCGATCAAATGCCCTACTGGGAGGATGTTCGATTTAAGACGCATGCTATCAAAAAAGAAGTCATCGATCATTTGGATCATTATTTGGAGATTTTTGAATCGAATTGTCTGAAGAACGGCATTCAAGTGCACTGGGCGTTCGACGCTCAGGAGGCAAGAGAGATCGTCGTCGGGCTGGCACAAAAGAAGGGCGTCAAGAGAATCGTTAAATCCAAATCGTTGACGACAGAGGAAATCCAGCTCAATCAATCTCTTATAGAAGCCGGCATAGAAACCCTTGAGACGGATTTAGGAGAATACATCGTCCAGCTTATGGGGCAGATTCCATCCCATCTGACGATGCCGGCGCTTCATTTGAGCCGTCAGGATATCGGCCGGCTTTTCCACGAGAAACTGGGCATCGACTACACTGAAGAGCCTACAGAACTCCTCGCTGTGGCCAGGAAGACATTGAGGGAGCACTTCCTGTCTGCGGAGATGGGAATTTCGGGCGCGAACCTGGCTGTCGCAGATGCGGGGTGTTTTTGCGTCGTGGAGAACGAAGCCAACGCTCATCTGACGATGACGTTGCCGAAAATCCACGTGGCAGTGATGGGCATCGAAAAATTAATTTCGGATATGAAATCACTGCCCTACTTTTTGAAAGTGCTGCCGGTGAGCGCGACGGGACAGAAGGCTTCGAGTTATGTAAATTTTATCGGCGGGCCCAGCCGGGATAAATACGGCGAAGGCCCGGAGGAAGTGCATATCGTCCTTTTGGACAATGGCCGGTCTGAGATTTTAAGAGATCCGAAATTACGGGAGACATTGTACTGCATCCGGTGCGGCGCGTGTTTGAACATCTGTCCCGTGTATCAGCAGATCGGCGGACACGCCTATGGGTGGGTGTATATGGGTCCCATCGGGGCGACACTCATTCCTCAGTATTTGGGTGAATCTGAAGGACGATACGCGCCTTTCCTGTCCAGCCTCTGCTGCGCCTGTTTTGAGAATTGTCCCGTCCGCATCGATTTGCCCGGCCATCTGCTCCGCCTCAGAAATCGGATCGTGGAATCGAAACATTCGATGAGAATCGAACGCTTGGGCATGGGGGTTTGGGCCTTCTTGGCAAGACATCCAAGATGGTATCGTTTTGCGACCTGGTTTCCTGGAAAATTGCAGAGGTTTTTCCCCCGGGGAAGCGCTTTTCCTGTGCCTGGCTACACGAAGGAGCGGGCCTTCGCCCGATTCGACGCGAGGGGATTTCGAAAACAGTATTACGACTGGATACAGAAGGGTTGACTGTGAATACGAGCCGTGATCGCATCCTCAACAAGCTGAAAGAAGCTACTCGGATTTCATCCGAACTTCCAGCTTCACCCGCTGATATCGATGGCCGCATTGAAAAAGGGCTAAAGAGCGTCACACCCAGGGACAGTGAATCGCTCCTTTTTCAATTTAAGGAGGAGCTTGAACGGGTTTCGGGAGAATTTCATCGAATTGGGTCTGTGGATGCGGCAGCAAGGATCATCTCTGAGACGATGGGGCAGGCCGGAATGGATCGTATCGCAGTGACGGGCGAAGAGGCTTGTCAAAAAATTGCGGCCCGTCTAAAGGAAGTCGAACCGTCCATCGAACAGATACGAGCATTGGAGCTTGCCTATCCCGAACGAAAAGAACGGCTGGCATCTGTTCCTGCGGCTCTGGTTGAAGCCGCGTACGCCGTGGCGGATATCGGATCGGTCGTTTTTCTATACGACGAGAGCCGGACTTCACTTCCTCATTTCTTGTCCGATTGCATTTTTACTGTCGTGAAGCAGAGCTGTCTTGTGGCGAACCAGTTTGAGCTTTTTCAAAAGTTGTCTCCGGACAAAGCCAAGAATATGGTATTCGTCACGGGTCCCAGCCGGACTGCGGACATCGAAAAGGTTCTCATCTTGGGAGCGCACGGTCCGCGTCAGTTCGTCGTGTTGATGCTGGAAGAGTAGTCTCCGGACCGCGTGTTTAAAAAGACCATCTCTCATAACACTCAAAGATGGGGCAGGATATATATCCTGCCCCATCGAGGTACTTTCATTACAAACAGGAAAATGGATGTCAGATGTTAAATTTTTAGCGTTCGATTTGGGCGCTGAGAGCGGTCGTGCGATGCTCGGGATTTTAAACGGGGAGAAGATTCGTCTCGAAGAAATCCACCGTTTTCCCAACAGGCAAGTCGAAGTTTTAGGGCATATCTATTGGGATGTACTGCGTCTGTTTGATGAAGTGAAGAAGGGATTGTATCTGGCAGCCACAGGGGGCCACGGAGACCTGTCAGGAATTGGAGTGGATACATGGGGCGTGGATTTCGGGCTTGTGGGAGAGAATGACGACCTGTTGGGAAATCCGGTCGCTTATCGAGACAAAAGGACAGATGGGATGATGGAGAAGGCATTCGAGCGCATCTCCAAAGAGAAGATTTATACCCAGACCGGAATCCAATTCTTGCAGCTGAATACACTGTATCAGCTCCTGAGTATGGCACTGTCCGAAAATCCAATCCTTAAAATGAGTCAGCACCTGCTGTTCATGCCGGATCTTTTCAACTTTTTCTTGACGGGCGAGAAATGTTCCGAGTATACGATCGCTTCCACATCGCAGCTTCTGAATGCGCGGACGAAGGCATGGGAAGAGGAACTGTTCTCCATGCTGGGTTTGCCGTTGGGGATCATGCAACCTATTGTCGAGCCGGGGACGGTCGTGGGACCGCTGTTAAAGGATGTTGCCCGTGAGTCCGGCATGCCTGCTGTGGATGTCATCGCTCCGGCGTGCCATGATACGGCCTGCGCTGTGGCTGCCGTACCCGCACAGTCGAACAACTGGGCTTACCTGAGTTCCGGGACGTGGTCTCTCGTGGGCATCGAGATCGATGCACCGATCATCGAGGAGGGTTCTCTTGAATTCAATTTTACGAACGAGGGAGGCGTCGGGAACACGATCCGATTCCTGAGGAATACGATGGGGCTGTGGCTTTTACAGCGATGTCGAAAGCAATGGGAGCAGGAAGGCGTTTCGCTCAGTTACGACGATCTGATTCGACTCGCAGAGGATGCATCTCCGTTCCGGTGTATCGTCAATCCGGACGACGCTTCGTTCTTGAATCCGCAAAACATGCCAGCAGCCATCGCGGCCTTCTGTAAAAAAACGGATCAACCTGTCCCGCAGAGTCGGGGGGAATTCATACGATGTATTTTAGAAAGCTTGGCGTTGAAATACCGATTCATCCTTGAGAAAATCGCAACTCTGCGAGGAGAGCCCATCGAACTGCTACATATCGTTGGAGGAGGGTCTCGGAACGAAATGCTCAATCAATTTAGTTCTGATGCTTTAGGAATTCCCGTCATCGCAGGTCCGGCAGAGGCTGCGGTCATTGGGAATATAATCATTCAAGCCATTTCGAAAGGCTATTTATCATCATTAGCGGAAGGACGTAAGCTTGTAATGGAATCGTTCCCAATGAAGAGCTATGAGCCTTCTAAGTTTGATATGTGGAGCGAAATGTACGAAAAATGTAAACGATGTTATTTTTAATTTTTGGAATATCCATGTAAAAAAGAAAATATCAAAAAATATAGAAAATGTTATTCTAAACCTTTAGTCGATTATAGTAAATAGGAAAGCTGCTCCATCATATACAGGAGTTGAGCCATTTATCGCGAATTGAACTTGATTTTAGAATCAAGTTTTAACTGCATAATACTTGCTTCAACAATGAACAGCCGTATCGATTTTTTTCAAGAACAGAATGTTATTCTGAAAGCGAAATAATATGAGTATAGGAGTGAATGTGAAAAGGGTGTTTGTCACGGGTTGTTTCGATATATTGCATAGTGGGCATATTGCCTTTTTACAAGAGGCAGCTACTTATGGCCTTCTTTATGTTGGAATTGGTTCCGATGAAAATATACAAAGCCTCAAAGGAGTATATCCGATCAACAATCAGGATG
>JBDRSZ010000073.1:0-3595 GCA_043824415.1 bacterium
CCCTAACGGTCAAAGCATCTTCTTCGGAAGTCGATTTAAAGGCTTTCTATGAGCTTAACTGTAAAACGCGCAAGAAGTTTGGCGTCCCCCCAAAACCATACCGTTTTTTTAAGAACCTGTGGGACATCTTGAATCCTAAGAATATGGTGGATATCCTGACGGTTTATTTCGAATCCAAACCGATCTGCAGCATTCTCTACTTGAAATACAAGAAGCGGGCGCACGGAGAATACATGGGCACCGACGAGACATATCGCCAGTTCAGTCCCAATATCTTTCTTTTCTGGAAGACAATCCAGAGGTTAAAGGCCGAGAACTTTCATTCCTTCGACTTCGGAAGCACGAGTGCGAACAATGAGAATCTACTCACTTTCAAGAGAAGATGGGGAACGGTGGAAGAAGACCTGAAGCACTACTATTTTCCGGAGGTTCATGGAGTATCAGCCGATTTCGAAAACGGAACCAAATACAAGTTGTTCACGTCAATGTGTCGCAGAATGCCGGATGGACTTTTCCGAATGACTGGAAACTTTCTGTACAATCATCTCGGTGGATGAAGGCTGGTTTATGGATTATATGACGGATAAAAAAATCGGAGCCGTTGTCATCGGAGGGCACTTTCAGGGGTTGGGCGTTGTGCGCGCGCTGGCCATGAATGGGGTGGAAGTTGTCCTATTGGACCATGAACCCTGCACAGCACAGTTTTCTCGGTACGTAAAACGTTTTTTCAAATGCCCAGATCTCAGCCGTGAGGATAAGTTTTTGGAATTCTTCGTGGAGCTTGCGAGGAAGCACGGATTGGAAGGCTGGGTGGTTTTCCCGACGGACGATGAGACCGTTTCCTTTTTATCGCGTTATCGGAACCGTCTCGAAGAAGTGTATCGACTCACCACGCCTGCATGGGATGTCATCAAATTTGCCTACAATAAGAAATTGAGCTACCAATTGGCCGAGCGAATCGGGATTCCGATTCCGAAGACTTTTTATCCTGAATGTATCGATGATTTAGACCATATTGATGTCCCGTTCCCCCTGATCATCAAACCCGCTGTGATGCGGAGTTTTTTTAAGAAGACTGGGAAAAAGGTTTTTCAGGCCAGGAATCGGGATGAGCTTGTGTCGTTATACCTTAAAGCATGCGAGATCATCCCTGCTGCTGAAATTCTTGTTCAGGACCAAATTCCCGATGTATCTAAAAACCTGTACTCGTTTTGTCCGTTGTTTCGGGATGGAAGAACTCTGGCAAGAATCGTTGCGAAGCGATCGAGACAGCATCCCATGGATTTCGGACAAGCCAGTACATTCGTCGAGACTGTGGATATTCCGGAACTCGAAGCGATGGGATCCCACTTTCTTTCGGCGATGGACTATCACGGTCTCTGCGAAGTCGAGTTCATCAAGGATCCGAGGGACGGTGTATATAAATTCCTCGAAGTGAATCCACGTGTCTGGGGATGGCATACACTGGCCTTGCGGGCCGGCGTCAACCTGCCGTATTTATCGTATCTCGATACGATGAACCAAGAGACTCGGGACGGATATTTCAAGAAGGGCGTAAAATGGGTCCGGTTGATGACGGATGTACCCACAGTCCTTTCTGAGATGGCAAGAGGAAGAATGCGTTTAAAAGATTATTTCCAATCCATGAAAGGCGAGAAAGAGTTCGCTGTTTTGTCCTTAAGAGATCCGCTTCCTTTTTTGGGGGAATTGTTCCTTCTTCCTTACCTATGGCGAAAGCGGGGTTTTTAATGTGGGTTGTAAAAATTGTTGTTTCGAGTTTTATCATTGCGGTCACGATCTCTGTGACGCTCTCGTACCGATGCAACGTCAGGCCTGCCGTCGGTTTTCGGAGCGGCATCTGCATCGGTTTGTTTGTGAGTCTTTTCGTTATGGGCATGCACCTGCTCGCACCAGGAGTGCCGTTTTTTTTCCTGCTGGTGAGTGAGTTTTTTCTCGTCCTGTTCATCCTCCTCATTGCAATAGCTTTTCGATTTTACAGGGATCCTGAGAGAGTCCCTCCTCGGCAGCAAAACATCATCGTATCTCCTGCCGACGGCACTGTCCGATACGTCCAGAAATTGAAGGACGGAGAGATCCCGTTTTCTGAGAAGAAGAATCGGATTTTCCCGTTGGTCGAAATGACGAAGACGGACATCCTTTCAGAAGGTGCGTTTCTTATCGGCATTGAAATGAGTGTTTTGGACGTACACGTTAACCGAGCGCCGATACAGGGTACGGTCGTCTATCAGAAACCGGCTGATGGCCCGTTTCTGTCTCTAAGAAAACCTGAAGCTTTATTCTGCAACGAAAGGGTGACCACGGTCATCGACAACGGTCTTTTCCGCGTGGGCGTCATCCAGATTGCCTCGCGGTTGGTCCGGAGAATCGTGTCTTATCTGTCCGAAGGCATGGAGGTTCGTATAGGCCAGAGGATGGGAATGATTAAATTCGGATCTCAGGTAGACATAGTGATTCCCAAGTTGGAAGGAGTGAACGTTCGCATCCAACAGGGAGAACAGGTCGAAGCAGGGACGACGATTATCTGTGATTACGGTTCTTCGACTCAGGAGTGTGATGAATGAAGATCTGTATGGTATCGAATTCTGAATATTATGACAGCCGACCGAACAGGTATGCGTTGTCTCTCATTGAAAAGGGACACAGCGTTGACATGATTTGTCTGGGTGACAGAAACCATTCCCGATATGAAATCATCAACGGCATTCACACGTACCTAATTCAGACAAGACAATATGACAAAAAATCTCCTTTGTCATATCTCAAGAATTTAATTTTCTTTTTCTTTCAGTCAGCGTTCATTTGCACAAAGCTTCATCTTGAGAAGCGGTACGACATCATTCATTTTCACAACATCCCCGATTTTGGCGTGTTCTGTACGCTCGTTCCCAAACTCATGGGAGCGAAAGTCATTTTAGATATACACGACGTGGTTCCAGAATTTTACATGCGGAAGTTCTCCGTTCCAGAAAAAAATGTCGTCATTCGGTTGCTAAAGTGGATCGAAAAAGTTTCTTCCTCATACGCGGATCACGTCATCACGGTTACGGACATCTGGAGAGACCGGTTGATCGAAAGATCCGTCAGCCCGTCGAAGTGTTCGGTCATTCTCAACGCACCCCACGGTAAGCTGTTCATGCCGATCAAAAAATCAAAGCAGAACAACGGAGTATTTACGCTGAGCTATCACGGAAACTTGAAGGAACCGACCGGAATCGATGTGGCGATCAGAGCAGTGGGCATCGCAAAGAAGACGATTCCATCCATCCGTTTTCAAATTATCGGTGGCAACGGTTCTGCCGATAAAAATCTGAAAAAACTCATCGGAGATTTAAGGATCACAAAGAATGTACGACTCATGAAAGCTATATCTGTAGAGAAAATTTCCGGATTTATCGGGCTTGCCGATGTGGGCATCGACCCGAAGCAGGGAGGTGTGTATGCTGGAGAAACACTCAGCGTGAAGGCAATGGAATACATCGCCATGCAGATACCACTCATCGCATCGAGGACGATGGCTTCTCAAACTTATTTCAATGATTCAATGGTAATGTTTTTCGAACCGGGAGATGAGAAA